>JASFGC010000187.1:0-7018 GCA_050123975.1 Syntrophobacterales bacterium
GGGCGACAAACAGGTCTTTGCGATCCTGGAGGTCCTGGATCATGAGAGTCAACTGCAAGCCGGCAAAGACCAGCAAAACTCCCAAAAGGGAGAAGGGCAGGAGATTAAGGATGACGACAATATTCTCCCCGAAAATCACGGCCAGCAGGACGAAGACCCCACCTATTATAAGGTTAGAGCCGGCGGTTCGTGCCCCGAAACGATAGTGAGCAGCTAGGCCCCCGGCCCCATGGCACATGGGGATGCCCCCCAAAAAAAATGAGACAATGTCTGCCAGCCCCTGGCTGTTGGCCACACTCTTATAGGTGGCCCGCTTTGCCCTCTCTTTAAAATATTCGTGGGTAATGTCCGTATTGGAGATAATGGCATTACCTATGGTCATTGGAATCTGGGGCAAGACCAGAACCGGGAGGACCCAGAGGAGATCGTCAACAGAGGGCCAACCATATGGAATCAGTTTTGGCAGATGTACACCCCAGTTGAAGGATGCTGCCTCAATAGGCCTGCCGATAAAAATCCCAAGAATAATCCCCAGAACAATAAGGACCAAAGCGGCGGGAAGTTTCTTGTTGTCGAGGAGCAGGAAAGTCAAAATAAGACCAGCTGTTCCCAGGATGATGCTCATACTTACAGGGCCGACAGCCTGAATAGCCAGATTGGGGTCCGGCTCGATCATAAATTTCATGCCTTTAAGCATGAGTACCACACCAACGCCTAGCTGGACGCCTCGAACCGTACTTTTTGGAGTATATCTGCCGATTTTTTGAATTAAGCCGGTGATACCTAAAAAAAGAATAAAGATGCCCATCCAAAGGCTTGACGAGACTATTTGGGTTGGAGTTATGCCAGTGGCGATGGCATAGGCGCCTATAACCTTCATGGGCTGTACTGGCACAGGTACGCCGAAATAGTGGCCAGCCACAATGTAAAAAAGCCCGATTAAGACAAAAACATTAGTAGCGTGAAGTTTGTTCAGAAGAATCATGCCGATGGCGATGGGGAGGAGGGTGCCCAAATCTCCCAGAGAGCCGGCGACTTCCATGCGATCAAATCGATATTTTGGCACGTCTTCACTTGTCATAGCCATTCCATATAAACCCTAACCGATATTTATGTCCATAGAAAAGGAGGGTCTTGGCTGTTAATGGCATAAGATATAGAGCTGATAAGTAGTCAGTAGTCAGAAGAAATAAGAATTCGGTTATATACTTCTTTTCCTGGATTCTGGTCCGTGACTCCTTGTTTTCTACCGCTTACCGTTTACCGCTTACTGCTCACCCATTAAAGTTAATATAAGTTATTATGAGTTCCTCTGTTGACAACGCGAAATCCCTCTAGTAGAGTATCCGACTTAGGAATTAAGTCCTTTTGTTCATATCTTGATTCCTCTTCTCAGGTATATTTCTCTTATCTAGGAGATCGCAGTGTCCTCACTGATGAACACCAAAGAGGCTGCTCAATATCTTGGAATAAATGAGAAAAAGATTTACAGTCTGATCAGTGATCAAGGATTGCCTGCCACCAAGGTTACCGGCAAATGGCTCTTTCAACGCCACTTGTTGGACCGCTGGCTGGAGCATCACACCGAGAACTATCCCTCAGTTGAGGCTGGTCCTGAAAGTTACCAAAACTTACTTATAATAACTGGAAGTAACGATTTGCTTCTGGACCAACTGCTGGAACTTTTTTCCAGGAGGCACCACTTACCCCTGCCCGTCTTCAGCAACTTGGGAAGCATGGGTGGCATCCGCACCCTGAAGAAGAATCTCTGCCACCTGTGCTCAGCTCATCTCCTCGAGCCTGAGGGGGAGGAATACAACTTTTCTTATGTGGAGGAAGAGTTTGGTGACAGTGTGGTGGTGGTCAATTTCTGCAAGCGGCTCCAGGCGGTGCTGGTGGCTCCGGGAAATCCTCTTGGGGTCAAGGGATTGGCGGACCTGGCCGAAGGAAAGTTGAGGATTGCTAACCGCAAGGAGGGGACCGGCACCAGGCTGCTGCTGGATCGTGAACTTGAACGCCAGGGAGTCAGCGGTGAACGAATACCCGGTTACGATACAGGTTTCGGTCGCCATCTGGATGTGGGGCTCGAGGTTCTAGCGGGCAGGGCCGATGCGGGTCTGGCAATCGGTGCAGTGGGTGGGCTGCTGGGTTTAGATCAGGTGCCGGTCTGTTGGGAGCGTTACGATTTCATTATTCGCAAGGACATATTTTTCAGCCGTGGGATCCAGATGCTCATGGCGCTGCTTAAGGACGAGGAATTTTTGAACCTGAGTGCAAAGTTTGCCGGCTACGATCTGAGCATATCAGGTCAAGTGGTTTTCAGAGGATAGATACCGGAGGTGGGAGCGATGAGAAGAAGATGGATTTGGTTTGTTGCGGGAGTTGTCATTTTAGGTCTTTTTGCTACGAGTGTGGGTGGAGCGGAGAAGGTGGTCAAGATGTCCACGACTACCAGCACGGAAAACTCTGGGCTGCTGGATTTATTGCTGCCTCAGTTCACTCGAGATACCGGGATACAGGTCAAGGTTGTGGCCAAAGGTACGGGTGCGGCCATCCGAGACGGTATGGATGGAAACGTAGACATAATTTTCGTGCACGCCAAGGCCAGGGAAGAAAAGTTTGTCGCTGATGGCTATGGGGCCTATCGATTAAGTGTGATGCACAATGACTTCGTCATCATCGGTCCAGCTGTAGATCCTGCGGGGATCAAAGGTACAAGAGATGCGGCGGTGGCCCTGAAAAAGATCGCCATGACAAAGGGCACCTTTATTTCTCGGGGAGATGACAGCGGCACCCATACAAAAGAGCAGGAGCTCTGGAAGACTACCGACGTTCCTTTGAAGACTGAGAGGACTGAGATCGTCAAGAAAGGGAAAAAGAAGACTGTCTCTTTTCTTCATCCCACAGGGATGGGCACGTGGTATCTGTCCATCGGGCAGGGCATGGGTAAGACCCTGACCTATGCCGAGGAAAAACAGGCATACACCATGACTGACCGCGGCACCTACCTGAAGTACAAGCTTGGTAGGAAGCAGGGTTTGGACCTGGAAATACTGTGCGAGGGGGATGAGCGGCTTTTCAATCCCTATGGCATCATTCCCATAAATCCGAAAATGTATCCTCACGTCAAATTTGACTGGGCTGACACCTTAGCCAAATGGCTGGTTTCACCAAAGGCCCAGGCTCTTATTGCTGAATATAGGATTCAAGGGCAGCGTGCGTTTTTCCCGGATGCAGTTGCTTATGCGAAATAAGAGCCCGCTAGGCGCAGAGCGCAGAGCGCATAGCGAGACGGGGGGCGGGCGAGACGTGTATTAGAGTACAGCGGGCAGCAAACAGCACAAAATCCCCCCTACCCCCCCCTTTAATAAAGGGGGGAAATTGATGGAGAGACTGCAAAAGTCCCCCTTTTGTAAAGGGGGATTTCAAAAGAATCAGTTGATGGGTTTTCGCCTGCCCATTAACAACTAATCCTGCAACGGACCACGGACAACGGACAAAAATACGCATGGGTCATGGAGCAGAAGAATTGCGGATTTGGGATTTCGGATTGCGGATTTCGTCATCCCGGCAAAGTTCCGCAAAGCGGGACGCGAGCCGGGATCCAGAAATACTATAGTTGTATTGAACTTTTGCTGGATACCGGATCTCGCCCGCCGTAGGCGGGCTCGTCCGGTATGACGACAATTGCCAGTTGTAAGGTTTTTCGAGAGCCCATCAACGACTAATCCTGCAACGGACCACGGACAACGGACAACTGACACTATAATTATGGACTTTCTAACCGACAGCTTTCTGTCCGCCTTTCTGCTCCTTTGGGGGCTGGACCACGAACTTCTCCAGATTGTGTATGTCTCCTTAAAGGTGAGTTCCCTTTCCACTCTTATTGCCAGCATGATAGGAATTCCAGCAGGGTTTTTTATCGCCTTCAGAGAATTTGGGGGGAAACGTTTGCTGATTACAGTCCTCAATACTTTGCTGGCCCTGCCCACAGTGGTGGTGGGACTTTTCGTTTATGCTTTCATTTCCAGGCGGGGAATCTTTGGCCCCTGGGACTTACTTTACACCCAGAAGGCCATAGTCATCGGCCAGGTTATCCTGATCATCCCGATAGTCACCACCTTTACTATTTCAGCCATCAGCCGTATTGACGAGCGTTATCGCAAAACGGCTATGACCTTGGGTGCGAATGCGCTGCAAACCGCTTGGTTGATTATCCGAGAGGCTCGTTTTGGTATCGTGGCTGCTGTTGTTGCTGCCTTCGGCAGGGTCATAGCTGAAGTGGGCATCAGCATGATGCTGGGGGGCAATGCCAAAGGTTTCACTCGTACAATGACCACGGCCATGGCCCTGGAATACGATAAGGGAGAGTTTGTTCTGGGAGTGGCACTGGGAATCGTGCTCCTTGCTGTCAGTTTCGGGGTAAATCTCTGTTTCAATTTCATGCAAGGCAAAGCGAGAGTCTGATGGAGCAGCAGTCAGGAGGCAGCAGACAGCGGGCAGAAAAGATGTTGGAGGTTAGAGGTTTGAGGCAACAAATCGGACAAAGCAAATGAGTAGTGCCTCCAACCTAAAGCGAAGCGCTCCTCCAACCTCCAACCAAATGCTTTATGTTTCTTGCCCTGTGCCTTGCGCCTTTTGCCTTGTGCCGCGCTGCAAGAAGTTGGACGCTCGTTTTCAGGTTGGAAATTTATGCTTTACGAACTGAGAAATCTCAAGAAGACTTACGGCGAGCGCACTGTGCTTGACATAGGTGAATTGTCGCTGGAAGCGGGCAAGGTGCTGGGAATTTTGGGGCCCAATGGCGCTGGCAAGACCACTCTTCTCGAGATTCTGGCCTTCCTGCAGCCGCCCACATCTGGAGAACTTCAATTCCACGGCGAGAAAGTTGATTTCAGCAACAATGGGCTCATCCAACTGCGTAAGAAGGTGGTTATTGTTGGGCAGCACCCCATTCTGTTTACCGCAACCGTTTCCAAAAACCTGGAATACCCTTTGGGAATTCGCAAACTACCAAGAGTAAATCGTGCAAAGATCATTGAGGAGCTTTTGGATCTGGTTGGAATGCGTCCATTTCAAAATTCTAAAGCCCACAGGCTTTCCGGGGGAGAAACACAAAGAGTTGCCATTGCCAGAGCCTTGGCGTGCTCTCCCGAAGTCATTCTCTTTGACGAGCCAACAGCCAATGTGGACGTGGAAAACCAGATTGCCATCGAACGGATTATCCAGGAAATCAACAGGGAAAAGGGAATCTCTGTGATCTTCACTACCCATGATATGATTCAGGCTTCAAGGCTGGCCGATCAGACCCTCTTTCTGTTTGATGGCAAAATAACACACTCCACGTATGAGAATATATTTCATGGACGAATCGAGTTTGATGATAATGGAGGAAAATACTGCCTTATTCAGAACAGGCTCAGACTGGGGGTGCACACCAGCAAAGAAGGACCGGTGCGTATCCTCATCGACCCAACTGTGGTGAAGGTCACCCTAGATGAAGGTGAAGCCATAACAGAGAATACTTTCTGCGGCAAACTGATACAGCTGACCGACGAGAGAAATCGGGTTCGGGCCCTGGTTGACGTTGGCATTCCTTTGAGTGTTCTAATTCCCAAAGAGCAGTTCAAGACTATGTGCTTGAGTCCGGGCGAAGCGATCTGTCTCACATGTCCCACCGAGAGCATTCAGATCATCTGAAGGACGGCGAGTTTGCCGTTTCCACATCTCACATCCAACATCAATTTTACAATTCATTTCATCTTGACTTTGCTGGGCCGTTCCTCTAGGTTAGAAGAAGGTTTGTTCGAATTATCACATGCTTCCTGTGGACTGTCCTGCAGCGAAAGGAATCATCTTGTAGGTTGGGTGGTTTCCGCCTCGGCGGAGATCACCAGACGAAAGCTTAATTCGTGCAACCACGGACATGGGTAACATTTCCTCTCCCTTTGAGGGGAGAGGATAAAGGTGAGGGGTGATTTACCATAAATATTATTCCCCCCCTCACCCCAGCCGTTCGGCTGAGCTCACGGCCGAAGCCCTCTCCCCCCTGAGGGTGGAGAGGGAGGGTTTTTTGAAGCCTACTAGTGATAGAATGGGCTAAATTGATTTGATAACTCTAGAGATCAAAGGAGTTAAGCAATGGGTTTGAGAAGAAACAAAATAACGGTAGTAGGGGCTGGTTTTGTTGGGGCAACCGCAGCGCACTGGGCTGCGGCCAAAGAACTGGGCGACGTGGTGCTGATAGACATTATTGAGGGCATGCCTCAGGGTAAGGGACTGGACCTGATGGAAGCAAGCCCGGTGGAGGGTTTTGATGCCGACGTCATCGGAACCAACGACTATGCAGATACGGCCAATTCTGATGTGGTAATCATCACTGCAGGGATCCCCCGCAAGCCGGGGATGAGCCGCGATGATCTGCTCACCACCAATACCAACATTGTCAAGTCGGTTACGGAGCAGGTGGTAAAGTATTCACCCGAGGCCTTCCTGATCATTGTCTCAAACCCTCTGGACGCCATGGTGTACGTTGCCCACCAGGTGAGTGGCTTCCCCACCAACCGGGTTATGGGAATGGCTGGGGTGTTGGACTCAGCCAGGTTTCGCACCTTTATCGCCATGGAACTGGGTGTTTCAGTGAAGGATATCCAGGCATTCGTCCTCGGAGGGCACGGAGATACCATGGTGCCACTGCCACGTTATACTACGGTTTCCGGTATTCCCATCCCGGATCTCATGCCTCAGGAGCGAATTGACGCTATAGTGGACCGCACCCGCAAGGGAGGAGGCGAGATTGTCAGCTTGCTCAAGACTGGCAGTGCTTTTTATGCTCCTTCGGCTGCGTGTGTTCAGATGGCTGAGTCTATCTTGAAGGATCAAAAACGGATCCTTCCCTGTGCGGCCTACTGCGATAAGGAATATGATGTGGGTGGTTACTATGTGGGAGTTCCTGTGATGCTGGGAAGCGGAGGGGTGGAAAAAGTTATCGAGATCCAACTAACACCTGAAGAGAAGG
>JASFGC010000188.1:0-6968 GCA_050123975.1 Syntrophobacterales bacterium
CCACTCGCGCCCGGGCTCCGGGAGGCTCGGTCATCTGGCCGTAAACCAGGGCTGCCATGGGCAGCACGCCCGATTCCTTCATCTCCAGGTAGAGATCGTTGCCTTCGCGGGTGCGCTCCCCCACCCCGGCAAATACCGAGATCCCCTTGTGCTGCATGGCGATGTTGTGAATCATCTCCATCATGATGACGGTCTTGCCCACGCCGGCACCACCGAACATCCCCATCTTGCCGCCACGGGGAAAAGGCACCAGAAGATCGATAACCTTAACTCCGGTCTCCAACACGTTTACCGAGGTATCCTGCTCGGTGAACGAAGGCGCCGGCCGATGAATGCTTGCATACTGTTCGGCCTCAACCGTCCCCAGCCCGTCCACTGGCCGGCCTACCACGTTGAGTACTCGACCGAGACTGGGCTTGCCCACGGGCATCTGAATGGGCGCACCGGTGTCCTTGGCAGGCATACCCCTCACAAGACCGTCGGTGGTATCCATGCCCACACAGCGCACCACATTGTCACCCAGGTGCTGGGCCGCCTCCACAACAAGGTTATCTTCCTCGTCGCTGATGGTTGGGTTGCTGATAGCAATTGCCGTCAAAATTTCCGGCAGCTTATCCTCTGGGAACTCTATGTCCACCACATTGCCGATGACCTGAACGATTTTTCCGATATTCATGGGCTGTAAATCCTCCTCAAAGGGTGCCAGCCCGGATATTTCATGAATTGCTGTCGCGAGACCACGAAGATGGGCGTGCCACCTGACAACCGCAGAGTGTTGGTTCCGAGGCGTACCTGAACGGTACGTCGCAGGAGCCGACACCCGAGGACGTCAGGAAGGACGGCCATATCCGTGGTCGCAGCAAGTTATTCATGATATATCCGGGCTAAAAGAATCTTTATTTCTTCAAGGCTTCCACACCGCCGACAATATCCATCAGTTCCGCGGTGATGGCGGCCTGCCTGGCCTTATTGTAGATAAGGGTCAGATCCCGCACCATCTCCTTGCAGTTATTGACCGCATTGTCCATGGCGGTCATCCGGGCGGCATGTTCGCTGACCGCAGTTTGGAAAAAAAACTCCAAAAGTTGTAGCTTGATGTAATTGGGCAGCAGGTCGTTGAGAACCCCTTCCCTGGAAGGCTCAAAGATATATTCCAACTGCTCCTGCTCCTCCTCTTCCTCCTCCACTGTTTCAGGGGCTATGGGCAGCAGCTTTTTGACCACAGGTCTCTGGGTGACCATGTTGATAAACTCGGAATAGCAAACATACACCTCATCCACCTCGTGGGTCAGGAACAGATCAATCACCTCCTGGCCGAGAGCGCTGGCATCACCATAGTTGGGATTATTCAGCATCCCCTCATGGAAAGTTCGCAGAGGTCGCTTCCGCCGCCTGAAAAAGTCCCGCCCTTTGCGACCGAGCTGGGTGACGGATACCTCCAAGCCCTCCTGCTCTTTTCCTTGTATGAACTTATCAGCCGCAGCGATCAAGTTGGTATTGAAGGCACCACAAAGACCGCGATCAGCGGTTAAGGAAATCAGCTCCACCTTGACCACTTCTTCGTGGGCCATGAGCAGAGGAAAGCCCTCGGGTTCAACCCCGGCCGCCACCCGGTTCATTATTTCAGTAAGCTGGGTGGCATAAGGGACGAACTGGTCCAACTTCTGCTGGGTAGTGCGAAGCTTGGCAGCCGCCACCATGTTCATGGCCCGAGTGATCTGCTGGGTCTTTTTGACCGCATCGATCTTTCTTTTGATGTCACGTAGAGTTGCCATATATCGCTTCTCTCACTCGCTTTGTCTGAATCCCGACCCTAAAGGGTGGCCTGGAAGACCTCATCGAACTCACTAAGAGCCTTTTTCATTTTCTCGTCCAGCCCGTCATCGATCTCATCTTTCTCGGTGAGCTCATCAAAGATGTAGGAATGCTTCTGCTCGATGAACTCCAGCATCTGCTGCTCATATTCCCCCACCTTTTCCCCCGGATACTTGTCCACAAAACCGCGAGTTCCGGCATAGATGGCCGTCACTTGCTTGGCCATGGACATGGGCTCATACTGGGACTGCTTCAACAACTCAACCAGACGCACGCCTCGATTGAGCTGATCCTGAGTGGACTTGTCCAGGTCGCTGCCGAATTGAGCAAAAGCTTCCAGTTCACGATACTGGGCCAGGTCTAGACGCAACGTACCGGCAACCTGTTTCATCGCCTTCACCTGGGCGGCGCCGCCCACGCGAGATACCGACAGACCCACGTTGATGGCCGGGCGCACACCGGCGAAGAACAGAGCTGGTTCCAGATAAATCTGACCGTCTGTAATAGAAATAACATTGGTGGGAATATAGGCAGAAACGTCGCCGGCCTGCGTCTCGATGATGGGCAAGGCCGTCAAAGAGCCGCCGCCTTTGACGAACTGGGGATCCAGCTCGGGGGCGTTGTCCGCCAGCTTTGCCGCCCTCTCCAGAAGACGGGAGTGGTTGTAGAAGATGTCACCAGGAAAAGCTTCGCGGGCCGGCGGCCGCCTGAGCAACAAAGAGAGCTGCCGGTAGGCAACCGCCTGCTTGGACAGGTCGTCATAAATGATCAACGCGTGCTGGCCGCGGTCCCGGTAGTACTCTCCCATAGCACAACCCGCAAACGGAGCAAGGTATTGCAGTGAGGCAGGGTCACTGGCACAGGCCGCGACGACAATGGTGTAATCCATGGCGCCATGCTTTCTGAGAGTCTCCACCACCTGGGCCACCGAGGACTTTTTCTGGCCAACGGCAACGTAGATGCAGATCACATCCTGGCCCTTCTGATTGATGATGGCATCTACCCCGATGGCGGTCTTGCCGATCTGGCGGTCACCGATGATCAGCTCACGCTGACCCCGGCCCACCGGGGTCATGGCATCGATGGCCTTGAGCCCCGTATACATGGGCTCGTTCACCGGCTGGCGGTGAATAACGCCGGGGGCGATCCGCTCGATTCGGGCAAACTCCTCGGTCTCAATGGGACCCTTGCCGTCCAGAGGCTGCCCCACTCCGTCCATGACCCGGCCGACCACCGCATCTCCCACCGGTACCTCGGCGATGCGGCCGGTGCGCTTGACCTCAGCGCCCTCTTTAATGTGGATATCCTCGCCCATAACGGCGCAACCCACGTTGTCTTCTTCCAGGTTGAGGGCGAGGCCATACACAGTGCCGTGCTCCGAGGTAAACTCCAGCAACTCCATGAGCATGCACTTCTCCACCCCGTAGACGCGGGCGATACCGTCACCAACAGTGAGCACGGTGCCAGTCTCGCTCAGTTCAACCTTTTTGTCATAGTCCTTGATCTGTTCCCTGATAATTTGACTGATTTCTTCGGCCCTGATTTCCATCGGCTCGTCTCACCCCTTTATTAAAGTTTCTTTGATGTTGGTCAGTTGACTCCTGACACTACCATCCAAAACCAAATCGCCAACCCGAGCCACCACTCCACCAATGAGCTCGGGATCAACCTCTGTTTCCACAAAAATGCTCCGGCCAGTCGTCTTTTCCAGAGAGGCTTTAATAGATGCCACTGCCTCATCCGAAAGAGGTGTGGCGCTCGTCACCGTGGCCCTGCTGATATTGGCCATATCGTCGAGAAGTTTTTGATAAAAGTTGCGAACCTCCGGGATGATGGCTAACCGGTTCTTCTCGAGCATCAAATTGAGCAAGCTCTTGAATACCGGAGACATTCCCATCTTCTCAACCACAGCGCCGCAGATAACTTGGCGGTTTTCTTTGGCGTAAAGTGGATTGGAAGCAGCATCGGCAAATTCCGGCCTCTCTTCCCATAAGGTCACAAATTGATCCAGCTCTTCTCCGTACTTCTCGTGGTTACCGTCTTCGCGACCGAGAGTCAGCAACGCTTTCGCATACCTTTTGGCTAAAATCTGATTGGTCACTTGGCCTCCACCACCTTTTTCATGAAGTCATCAACCAGCTTTTGCTGATCCTCTGCGCCAATTTTTTCCTTGAGCAGGGCCTCGGCAGCTGTCACGGAAAGCTCCGCGATCTCCTTCTGTAGCCCCTCTTTGGCACTTTTGATCTCTTGGTCGATGGCACGATCTGTCGCCACCCGAATCTCCGCCGCAGCCTTTTCGGCGTTGGCGATAATTCTCGCTTTTTCCCTCTCACCCTGCTCGATATACTCCTGCAGAATGCGATCGGTCTCTTTATCCAGCTGGCTTAACTTCTGTTTGTATTCCTCGTAGGTTTTCTCCGCCTCTGCCTTCTTGACTTCCAGTTCATTGAGGGTGTTGGCAATGGACTCGGTTCGTTTGGTAAAGAAGGATTTTACATCGAGTTTCTTGAAAACAATTACCAGCACAGTTATCAGAATGGCAAAATTTAAAACCCGCTGCCAGAAATCCGGCCACATGGACTGGCCACCCTCAGAGGCCCACACCATCCCAGCTGTCATGAGTATGGCAAAACTGCACGAGCCAATCGTGGCCAGGAGTCTGTGAGCCTTGTTCCGCTTAAGCCAACTCATTAAATACTCCTCTCCAGGATCTTCTCGGTCATTGCCACGGAGAAAGCCTGAACCTGCTCTTTCAGCTTGTCACGAGCCGCCTGGATATCTGCCTTTACCTGCTTGCGAGCCTCCTCAACCTTACTTTGGACCTCTTCGCTGGTTGCGGCGATGAGCTGGGCTTCAGCCTCCTCTCCTTCCGCCTTCATAGACTGAACCCTTTCCATCCCCTTCTTTCTTGCCTCCAAAATCTTTTCTTCAAACTGCTCACCGGATTCCTGGGCCTGGTTGGTCAAGGAGGTAATGTCGGAGTTGAAGTCATCGACAATTTGATTGCGTTCTTTGATGATATTACGGATGGGACGGAAAAGGATCTTATTGAGGATAAAGAGGAGGACCAAAAAATTAATCATTTGAACGATGAGAGTGATGTCCAGATTGATCATAGTCTCGCTCTCCGAAATGCTTCGCGCACCTCACACTCGGGGCGGATGTATCTTTGTTAAAATCTTAACAATCTTATTGCTTTGAGAAGACCGTATCAGGATGGACCGCTGCAATATTCTTAAGGAGCGCAGCACCCTTCCCGTTCCCCAAAACCACCGAAATTGTTATAAGAAAACTTTGGTCGTCAAGAGTGATTCTGGTGCGAAATATGGTGTGGCAAACCTTATGTGTCCGTTCGGAAAATTTTATTAGCACACAAAATTTTACATTGCAACAAAAAAAGTAAAAAAAATCACAATATCCCGCAAGAGGCAGAAAGGCTGTTTATTGAACATCGAACACCTTGTGTCTGAGGTTAAATCAGATCGCATAGAGCTTAGCGCATGGCGCATAGCGAAAAGAAGAGTGAACGGTAAATAGTAAACAGTTAACACTAGCGAAGTCAGCGCATGATCGGTTTACCGTTCACCGCTTCCTGTTTGCCTCACGCTTTGCGCTCTGCGCTTAGCGCTTTGCGTCAGGATTCTTTACTCACTTCTGGAAGACGAACTTGCGCATGGCCACATTGAGTAAAATACCAACGCTCGCCATGGTCACCACTGCTGACGATCCGCCGTAACTAATCAGTGGAAGTGGAATGCCCACCACTGGCAACATGCCCAGCACCATGGCGATGTTCACTGCCACATGCCAGAAGACAGTGGCAGTAATGCCAAAGGCCAGCAGGGAACCGAATTGATCCCGTGAACGGCGCGCCACACTGAGTCCCCTGAGGAGAAAACAGAGCAAAAGAGCCAAGAGCAGCATAGCGCCTACGAAACCCCACTCTTCAGCCAGAACAGTGAAGATGAAATCAGTGTGGTGTTCAGGAATGAAGCGAAGTTGGCCCTGGGTTCCTTTCAGAAATCCTTTTCCCCAGAACTGTCCTGAACCAACAGCTATCTTCGCTTGAATGATATGATACCCTGAGCCGAGAGGATCTCGGCTGGGATCGAGTAGGGTTAAGATTCGCTGCCGTTGATAGCCTTTCATCAGGTACCAGAAAAGGGGAAGAGCACTCAAAGAAAAGCCTGCCAAGACCAGGAGAGAAGAAGGTCTTACTCCTACAAAGAGAATGATAGAGGCGGCGATGGCCAGCAGCAGGGCGGCAGTACCCAAATCTGGCTCGAGCACGATCAATGCCACTGGCACTAAGACCATCAGTGCTGGCAAGGCCAATTCACGGAGTTTGTAGCTTTCGCGCTTCTCCTGTCTGGCAAAAAAGCGGGCCAGAGCGATTACCAGGAGAGGTTTCATTAACTCTGAGGGCTGCGCCGCGAACGGTCCCAAGTCAAGCCAACGTTTGGAACCGGACACGGTTTTACCAAAGATGAGCACCGCCACCAGCAACACTATGCCGATGACATAGGCTGGGTAGGCAAACCGCTCCAACCACTGGTAATCCAGGCTAAAAGCCAGAACCATCACTATCGTTCCCAGCCCGAGCCAATATATCTGGCGGGTGAGGATGGTGCCATGGACCCCACCGCCAGAGAACAGCGCGCTATAGAGCGTCACCAAACCGACTGCCATAATGGCAAAAGTGAGAAGCAGCAACAGCCAGTCAAAATTCTGTATCAATCGCCGATCTATCATTGATTATATACCGCAGAGCGCAGAGCGCATGGCGCATAGCGTGATGTTGTAGTAGTCAGTAGTCAGTAGGCGTAAGGCGCAGGGTGCAAGGCACCAGGAAAAATCCGGAATCCCACATCTCACATCCCACATCTCACATCCCACATCTGTAATTCCGCAATCCGCATTCCGCATTCCGAAATCATCTCCCAGCTGTCTGCTGCCAACTGCCGGCTTTGCCCCGCGCTTCCTGCACCTCGGGTCTGTTCTTGAAATACGCCTCCATCACCTGGCGAGCCAACGGTGCCGCCGCAGAACCACCGTGGCCACCGTGTTCCACCAGTACGGTAACCACAATTTCGGGTGCTTCCGCCGGAGCATAAGCCACAAACCAGGCGTGATCTCTAAATTTGTAGGGTACC
>JASFGC010000189.1:0-6930 GCA_050123975.1 Syntrophobacterales bacterium
GGGAGTTGAGGAAAGGGTACTGTTCTCACGCAAAGTTAAAAACCTAGATCGGCATGATCGAATTCTACTCTACCCTTCTTGAATAGTATTTTCTTTGCTTCTTCCACAGATAAGTGACCGTCAACTATTGCAGCTGTCAATTTGTAGAGCACGCGGGTATCTATGAAGATAAGGCCGTCGAGTAAATCTTCATCTTCATCAGCGTATGCCAAGGTTCTGTCTTTGGGATCAGTCTCTGGGTTGTAATTTACAATGAGTGCGCCATCAGTACTTGCACCCAAACCGGAATAATGCAAATCTTGCCACATTTGAGTGATAAACTTATTGGATGGAGAGACACTGGAAGTGCTTTTAATTTTGGCGAGAATCCTTCTCCCATTATATCTAATCAAAATATTATCGTTGAATCCGACTCCCCTGGTTTTAGATAGGAAAGATAATTTCAAGGACCAGTACTTGCCAAGTATCAGCAGAACAGCCTTTCTCAGTTCTTCGCCCTCTAGGTACAAGATGCTCCTCAAATGTACATAGACCTTCTTTAGCTGCTCTTTTTCGGCAACGAGTTTATCTATCTGCTGTTTATGTTCTGATATTTTTTTATCAAGAGCCTGCACAGCTAAAGGATAATAGCGGTTGCTCTCTATCCAATTGGTCTTATCAGGTGTCGCCTCTGGTTCTGTAACAACCGCGGTAGCACCATCATTTTTACGAGGAACTTTTTTCACGAGCTCAAGGTTGACGAACAGATTTTCAGGAAGTTCATCCTCAGACTCAATTATCTCCCTGGTCCCAGCTGTTTCATCAGTGGCTCCAGCCGCCAATTCTCGTTTGGCATTGCCATCATCGGAGGGAGCGGCACCAGCAGGAAGAGATTCCTCCCGCTCTTTCGCTGTTTGAGATGACTTCTCTACAAGTTCGGCCGCGAGTAATTCGGTGGTTTCGAACATTTTCACCAGCGATTTTTCAAAATCGAGATCAGCTTCATTCTTGTTAGTCTGGGTTACATTGCTATCTCCTACACTAACACCCATCAGCTCGTCATCGAGTGTGTCGTCGAGTTCTTCTTCATCAACCAGGAAAAGATCGAGATTTGTCTCTATCGTCTCTGAGTTATCTTCTGCGTCCTCACCATCGAATGTCCCAGCCGACTCTTCTTTGCCAGTGGGCACATCATCGAGGTTGACATCCTTTTCATCTATGAGATCCACCAGATCAATAATCTCGTCTTCAAGGGTATCTGCCAAGTGGTCTAGCTCGACAGTGTCTTCCACAGACCTTTTTTTCCTGGAAAGCTTTCCCATTGAACTGCTCTCCTTTTTGTGGGCAGAGACGCAATTATGCAATGCGAGATTACTATTGGTGCAAATCTTGTACCACTCAGCACCAACCCTTTTCGCTGGGAGTTTGTATTTCATCCTTCATACCGTTCTATGAACTCTCCTCACCTTGCACAGCGCCAGGATCGAGCCATAAAAAAGCTAAACCGACGCTGTGGGTTTCGTGCCTTGAAACGCTGCAGTAATACGTGGAACCAAATGAAATCTTTTTCCAAGATGTGGAAAGTTTTACCCATTTTTCCACATGTTAAATTTTCTTGATCTGACTTAAGTATCTAAAATATCTGAAGGTTACCGTCTCTACAATTCTGGCATATCCTTTGCTCTTCCCTGTTGCTGCAACCCTTAGCAAGGACTACGACATGTCGAACCCCAAAGAAAGACGATCTTACCCGAGGACCAAAGTTAAGTTGCCCGTTGTCAAGATGGTAGGAGACGCTCTCGTCGATGGAGAGATTCAAGACCTTAGTCTCGGGGGCGCATTCATCCGTTGTTCGTCGATGCCGAATGGTAAAGATAACTTCCACATGGTTATAAGCGCCAAGGGGCGGTTAATCTCCCTCACCGGAGAGATGGTCTGGAAAGATGTCCACACACTCAACAGCCAGACCCGGTTTCGTGGAATGGGGGTTCGCTTCAATAAACTACTCATAGGCGACCGTCAGTTTCTTCGGGATGTGATCGCCAAACACCACAAGAATAAATTCACCGCATGGCTTCCAAAAAGACGTAAAGCTCACCTTGGGGACTAGCCCTCATTCTTTCCTTCTCTCAGAATATCTCTAAGGGTGGAGCGGCTTTTTCAGCCGCCGGATGGGCAACTATTGCGAAATCAGCTGCCCGCAATTATGGTATATAGGATTTGGAGCCCACTTTGTGGCACAAAAGCGGTGTACTCATGAGCCAGACCCAGACAACTGAAAGCCGAGCCAATCGTATAGCACACACCATCAACCAGGCTTTTGGTGTTTACCAGAAGCGATACACAGCCATAACTCAGCGGGCGGGTACGCGGTTTGCCCAGAGGGATTGGCATGGCATGCAAGCCGACGCCAGGGAACGGTTGGATCTTTACAGGCAGGTGGTGGATGAAACCGTAGCTCAGGTCAAAGAGCTGTTAGGAAAGCGAGATACCGATACCGAGATCTGGGCTGAAACCAAAGTTGTCTATGGTGCTTTAGTCGCCACAATGAACCTTTGGGAGCTGGCGGAGACTTTTTTTAACTCAATTACCAGAAGGATATTTGCCACTGTTGGGGTAAATCCTCAGATCGAGTTCGTGGACACCTGTTCTCGCATCCAACCGTTACAGATTGTGAAACCGATGTATCGAACCTTTGAGCGGGCCGAGTCAACTGCTGCTTTGATCGCACGCATCCTCACTGATTATGAGTTTGATGTGGGTTATGAAGATCTCCAACGCGATGCCCAAGCAGTGGCAGAGCACGTAGACAATCATCTCATGAAAACTGCGGCCTCAGCAGATATGGACCGCACTGAAATGATCACTTCCGTTTTCTATCGGGGCAAAGGAGCGTATCTGGTCGGCAGATTCTTTAGCGGTTCAGAGCAGTTTCCGCTGGTATTGGCCCTGCTCAATACTCCTGGGGGTATCGTAGTTGATGCCGTGCTTTTACACGAAGACGAAGCGAGCGTGCTGTTCAGTTTTACTCGTTCTTATTTCCACGTGGACGTCGAGAGACCGGCTGAGTTGGTAGGTTTCTTGAAGTCCATTATGCCGCAGAAACGGATTGCCGAACTCTACATATCCATTGGCTATAACAAGCACGGCAAATCTGAATTGTACTGTGATTTCCTGCAGCACCTGGCTTCCTCCGATAAAAAATTCGAGGTTGCCGAGGGAGAAAGAGGCATGGTCATGGAAGTATTCACCATGCCTGACTATGATTTGGTGTTCAAGGTAATCAAGGATCAATTCTCGTCCACGAAAAGAACAACTCGTGAAGAAGTGATGGCCAAGTATGACCTGGTGTTCAAGCATGATCGAGCCGGCCGCCTGGTGGATGCGCAAGAATTTGAACACCTGGAGTTTGACCGCAACCGGTTTTCAGGAGAACTGCTGGATAGGCTTGAGAGCTCGGCTGCAAAAGGTGTAGAAGTGGGCGAGAATCACGTGGTTATAAAACATGTTTACGTGGAGAGGCGAGTAACCCCCTTAAATTTATATTTGCAGGAAGGTGAGAAGACTACAGCGCGGGCGGCCATTGTGGACTATGGCAGGGCGATCAAGGACATGGCAGCCACCAACATCTTTCCGGGAGATATGTTGCTGAAAAATTTTGGGGTGACGCGCCACGGCAGGGTAGTGTTTTACGACTACGATGAACTTGTGCTGTTATCCGAATGCAATTTCAGAAGAATACCTCAACCGAGAAGTTATGAGGAAGAACTGTCGGACGAGCCCTGGTTTACAGCAGACGAAAATGATATTTTTCCCGAAGAATTCCAGTATTTCCTGGGATTGAAGGGTGAATTAAAAACTCTGTTTGTTGAGGAACATTCAGACTTGTTTGAGACGGATTTCTGGCATCAGATTCAGGATCGAATCGACGATGGTGGAATTATTGATATCTTTCCCTATGAACAGAGTAGGCGCCTAGGGCGCAGAAACACTAAGCACTAGGGACTAAGCACTAAGCACCGGAGGACGACGCGGTGACACGGAGAGCCGGGGAGACGGAGAGTTCTGTCCGTTGCTGCAATTGTAGGTTTCAGGTTTCAGGTGTCAGGTGTCAGAAACAAAACCTTATTATCTCTAACTTCGAAAACTTCTACCCTCTGTCGTCTGTCCTCTGTTGTCTGACCTCCGACCTCCGACCTCTGACCTCTGGCTCCTTGCTCTATGCCCTTTCAAATCCGCAATCCGCAATCCGCAATCCGAAATTGCCAAATTGCCTAGTCGATTATTCGAATTGTTCCTCCTCGGTGGAGCCTGTTAATGCCGCGGTGGAGGTCTCACCGGCGGTAATCACATTTTGAACCTCGTCAAAATACCCTGCGCCCACAAAACTTTGGTGTTTGACCGCGCTGTAGCCCTTCTCCAGTTCCATTTCGAATTCATATTCCTGTAGGCGAGAGTAGGCAGCCATCCCCTCCGTACTGTAGGCGTGGGCTAACTCAAACATGGCAGTATTCAGGGTGTGAAAACCGGCCAGGGTGACAAACTGAAATTTATAACCCATGGTACCGAGTTCATCCTGAAAACTCCGAATTGTGGGTTCATCCAGATGGAGTTTCCAGTTGAAGGAGGGCGAGCAGTTGTAGGCTAATAACTTGTTCGGGAATTTTTCGTGAATGGCTTGAGCAAACTCCCGCGCCTCACCCAGATCAGGGGTTGAAGTCTCGCACCAGATGACATCGGCGTAAGGGGCATAGGCCAGGGCTCTGGCAATAGCAAGTTGCAGTCCACCCTTTACCTCGAAGTAACCCTCCACGGTTCTTTCTCCGGTCAAGAAGGGATGGTCGAGTGGATCGATGTCGGTCCGGATCAGTCGGGCTCCATTGGCATCTGTTCTCGCTACCATTACAGTGGGCACACTAAGCACGTCAGCTGCGAGCCGGGCGGCCACAAATTTCCGTAGATATTCCGAAGCTGGGGCCAAAACCTTTCCGCCCATGTGACCACATTTCTTCAAAGAGGATATCTGATCCTCGAGGTGGACGGCTGCCGCACCGGCGTCGATACACGCCTTGGTTATTTCAAAAGTGTTGAGTGGTCCCCCAAATCCAGCCTCAATATCTGCAACGATGGGAGCGAGCCAATTGATGTTGCCCTTGTCATGCAGGTTTTGAAGCTGATCAGCCCTGAGGAGGGCATTATTCACCTTCCTTACCACGTTCGGCACACTGTCGGCTGGATATAAACTCTGGTCCGGATAGGTCTGGCCTGCAGTGTTTGCATCGGCCGCAACCTGCCAACCGCTCAAATAAATTGCTTGCAACCCAGCCAGTACCTGCTGCACCGCTTGATTGCCGGTCAGGGCCCCCAAAGCCCGGACATAGGGCTCAGTGTGCATCAGATACCACAACCTTTCAGCCCCCATACGGGCGAGGGTGTATTCTACTTGAACTGAACTGCGAAGCCTCACCACGTCTTCAGCTGAATAGGGCCGCTGGATTCCCTGCCAGCGTGGTTCAGTTTTCCAAGAATTTGCCAATGCCTCTGCCTGTTGCTGCCTGTCCATACAAAGACCTCCCCCCTGAATTGTTATCACCATAATCGAGTAACAATTCAAATCGTCATATCATGATCATAATGTTTATTAATTAGAATCGGGAAAAGATGGATGTTCAAGTAAAAACAAAATCGACGTGGGGATGGGCAATACGAAAAACCCTTAAAATGACCATTTACCCTATGCCCCATGCTCCATGCCCTATGCCTCCCGGATTCTGGCTCCTGGATTCTCTTTATGAAGAATGATCGTTGATTTGAACCAAGACTACACCGGTTAAAATGAAAATCATGCCCAGCCAGAAAAGCGGACCCAGATCCTGTTCACCAGACAGCAACCCTACAGCAGCCATGAGAGCTGCGAGTACCGCTGTGGTTGGTGGTTGAGCATTCGTACAGATTGCCACCTCCACAGGGCCTAGATAACTCAGGAGCACATTCCAAACCAGCATCATCACCACACTGGTGAGCACCACCATCCAGGCGAGTCCTACCCAGGCAGCAAATGGAATAGAACCGTAGTCCATAGTCAACAGTGAGTACCCTCCTATGGGAGTCATGGCAACCGCCCCCAGGATCAAACTCCATGCTGTTACAACGCGAGGGTCATGATTCTGACAGGTTCGGCCAACCAAGACGGTATAGACCACCCAGGCAAGCACAGCGCAAAGAACCCAGAGATCCCCAATACGTAGTTCCGTTATGGTTTCCCCGGCTTCCCATGGGCGGAGAACAATACATACTCCTACGAGCGCAAGCAGAACACCGAGGACTTTGCGCTTTGGTGGCATTTCTTGTCGAAGACCACCGGCCAGCAGCAGGACGCCAAGGGGAGTCAAAGCATAAAAAAGTGCGGGATGGCTGGGTACAGTGTGTCGGAGGCCTCGAAGAAATGAGTACTGGTTGAGGGGAACGAGGAGGATGCCAAATCCAAGCATTTTAAGCCAATCTTTCATCCCGAACCTCGGTCTGGGTATCAACCAGCCAGTAAGCAACAAAAGAATCAGACCAGCACCCAATGCTCGAGCAAGAGTTAGGGTTTCAGCATTGGGGAAGCCAACAGCAGCTGCCTTGGCAAAAACATAGGTGCCTGAGGCCAGAAAGACGTGAGTTGCCATGAGTAGATAAAGAGTGGAGCGGCGCATAATATCCGGGCTAGAGGTTAAACACAGAGAGAGGCACGAAAAAAGGACCAGAGAATCATACCTGTCCCGCCAATGATTGTCATCTGTTTCCTGGGGTTTAGGTTAAGGAAAGCCTGCTGCTTTTCTCCACAGGGAAGATTGGGCGCACTCTTGTAATCAGAAAAAGCGTTCCTATATTAAAGTGAAATTTGTGACCCTTTAGTGATTTTCAATCCGCAATCCGCAATCCGAAATCGAAAATCGGAAGGGGAGG
>JASFGC010000190.1:0-6919 GCA_050123975.1 Syntrophobacterales bacterium
ACTGCTCCAATCCGTGGATTAGCAGGTATTATGCCAAGGGGGAGGACAGAGGGAAGATTGCTGAATTGTGATTCTGGATTGCGGATTTGAGATAGAGGATGTTTCAGCTTTCAGCTTTGGTGTTTCTTTTCCCTGACACCTGAAACCTGAAATCTTTAAATTTGATGCTTGGGATAGTAGATTGGAGATTGCAGATTTTAAATTTCGGATTGCGGAATGCGGATTGAAGAGCTCGATACTGGATACTCGATGCTCGATGTAGATTTACCTCTTACTGCTGACACCTGAAACCTGATACCTGATACCTGATACCTAACTCCTGACTCCTTGCCCTGAGCCTGTCGAAGAGCTGTCTCCTGGATTCTTTGCTTATACCGCTTACTGCGCGAAGCGTCCTGAGCTTGTCGAAGGGCTCACTGCTTACCGCTTACTCTTACCAAGTCTTGCCGGCAATTCTCTGCCAATAATATTTTAGCCGGTACGGTGCCAGGCTCATGAGAACACAGACTATGAAGCCTATGGGATGCCTGAGGGCCCCGGCGATATTTGCCCTGATCTCTCTCCAGACCCACCACTGAGCATTGTCTCCTAGATGATAGCGTTCGTGAATCGTCACAAACTTTTTCACACAGCACGGCAGGTCTTCTCTAACATAGGCTATCTGTTTTTCAGGTAGGGCATAGCCAAATCTTGGGTAGAGTTTCTTCCTCGGGACGTAGGTAATGTGTGTCATATTGTTAACCATACCATTCAGGTTATGTCGGGATGGATGTTGATCCTACTAAGCGGCTTCTGGCATGGGTTCTGAATGTGTCTGTTGATCTATAAAATTGATTCTACCGCTAATGCCAGGTTTGATGGTGCCTCCCAGATGCTTTATGTACATCATAACCACGTCTCTCAAAGACATAGAAGAATCATACCGATGCTGTGCGTTCAATAACATCCTGTACCCGTCACCCCCTGCAGCCAGATATGAATTGGTGGCAATCTTATACGTCCTGCCTGGATCGAAGGGCTCGCCATTGATCATGATCTCTTCGCACTTTCCTGTCGCAGTATTGAGGGTAATGGATACCCCTGCCGATACCTGAGGAAAAGCTCCTTGACCTCTTGATATGGAGCCGATGTGGTCAAAGAGAGACGTCGCGGTAGCACCGTCCAGGGTCAGCACAACTACCGAATTGCCGAAAGGAAGAACCTCGTGCAATGAGCGCTGGGTGATTGGCCCCTTTCGGAGGTCAGCCCGAATCCCCCCTCCATTTTGCAGGGCAAATTCCACCCCCATGTATTTTGTGTACCAGAGCATGGAGTCAGCAATTAGATTACCGAGACCTGATTCCATTTTTCTTACGTTTCTGTAAAAGAACGGTGCCTCAGCCTGGCCAACCACTTCAGAAAGAACGGCGTTAGCGCTATTCAGGTAAGGTTCCATTAACCTCACAACTTCCGGATCTTCTGGGATCTCTTCACTGATGTAATGATACACCATGACCCCATCCGGTTTTTTCTCTACGTTTTTCAGATTGACGGGAATGGCTTCGAATGTGAAATCGATTACTCTTTTTTCCTGAATAAACAGATCAGTCCTGCCGAGAACAAGTCCCCACTTCCAAGCCTGTACTATGGGGGTTTTGTGCCCCGATTCAGTATGTCTGATCACAATCGGGGCGTCGAGCTTAGTGTGGCTGTGTCCATCCACTATGAGGTCGATACCGCTCACCTCTGATGCCAATCTCTTCGAGCCCAATTTCGGGGAGTTGTATATACCCATGTGAACCAGGGCGATTACAATGTCTGCCTGTTTCCGCAATTCTGGAACAAGCTGTTTCGCAACCTCAACCTCGTCCTGGAAAACAAGACCCTTTATATTGTCTGGGTGGGAAAGGAATTCGGTTTCCTTAGTGGTCAGTCCAAAGATGGCAACCTTAAAGCCCTCAAATTCCTTTATGATATAGGGACGAGTCAATAATTCGCCTTGCTTTGTCTTGATATTGGCAGAAAGGAAGGGAAAGTCCGCCAATTGCATCTGTTCCTTCACTACATCCGGTCCATTATCGAACTCATGATTCCCTAATGCCATGGCGTCGTAGCCAATGTAGTTGTAGCCTTCGATATCCGGTCTCGCCTTGAAGAGGTTGGACTCTGGTCTACCAGTATTGATATCGCCCGCATCCAGTACCAGAACGTTCTTGCTCTTTCCCTTTATGCGGTGCACAATTGTTGCCCGGGCGGCAAGTCCGCCAACATCTGGTGCCGGATGTTTGAAAAACTTTACCGGGTGCCCATGTGTGTCGTTGGTATGGAGAATAACAAGGTGATGAACTGGAGAGCCACTGGGCGGTATGGCTTCTTTTATTGTGCTGCAGGCGAGAAGAAGTCCAGCCAGCACCGCAGCGGTAAGATTTACAAGTCGTTTTATTCTACCTCTCATCGCAGCTTCCTCTTGAACGAAGCACATTGCCATAGGTCTGTAACATTAGGGTATATGTTAAGCAGTAAAGAAGAGAGAGTAAAGGGAGTAGAGTAAGCGTTGAGCAGTAAGGACTGTCTACGGTTGTAAAGATTGGTCTTTATCTGAACCTTTTCGGTCGTACTTGTTGATGAGATCCTGAAGGGCTTCTTCCAGTAAATCTTTAAACGAGCGTCCATGATCCGTAGAGAGCTTTTCCACGGTCACTA
Source organism: Syntrophobacterales bacterium (assembly GCA_050123975.1). Taxonomy (GTDB): domain Bacteria; phylum Desulfobacterota; class Syntrophobacteria; order BM002; family BM002; genus BM002. The sequence continues at coordinate 2,683 of JASFGC010000190.1, forward strand.
AAAGATTGTTATCTATTCTATTGGATCTCTTTGCATCTTTCTCTTCCTCCACATGAGGAGGAGGCTTCATATGGAAAGCACGATCGATGGCCTCATGAAATACCTTTCTGTCTTCTTCAGACATATCCAGGAAAAGAACGGCCAAATCGTATGAAGGAGATGCGCTCCCCTCTTCGCTGTCATAGACGTTTAATCTGACTTGTTTAGCCTTGGCTGCTACGGGAAAAAGATAACTGGGGATCTCGATGGCCAGATGGAAGGTTTCTTCCAGGTTTGGCAGGGTCCGACAGTTGATAAGAGCACCGCCAATGCTGATATTTCTAACCTGTCCCTCTATGAGCCCATCAGCAGTAAAAATGCTTGCCGGCCAAGAAACATCGATTCTCGCATATTCTCGTCTACACTTTTCCACAGCCCACCATCGATTGGTAAAACAATCTACTCCCGATTGGGGAGGTAGGAAATTTGATTGAGTTTGTAGTGTTTGCTGAATTTTGATGCAAGGTAGGTGCCAAAAGACATGCAGAGAGCAAGAGGAAAAACGGCTGCCAGCAAGCAGAGGGCAGAAACAACTAGGAACTAAGAACTTTTTCGACAGGCTCAGGACAAGTAGGAACTAGGCACAGAGGAGATTGAAGATTTTAGATTGTAGATTGCAGATTTAAAATTACGGATTGTGGATTGCGGAATGCTAATTTAAAAGCTCGATGCTGGATACTGGATACTCGACGCTCGATAAAGATTTACCGTTTACTCCTGACACCTGACACCTCGCACAGAGCTGTTAGCGACCAAGACGGGAACTGTCTTCTGATTTGGTGGAGGAATCGTTTTCGTGGGGACCGTTTCTCAAATCTGAAACGGTCAGCAGAGAGACCTTGGAAGGATCTGATGCTATATAATCTTCTCGCTTATCTGAGAAGCTCACCAGAACCATACCGGAAAATTTCTTTTCCCGGTAGACTTCAATCCGGTAAATCCGGCCTTTCTTATCTACGGAAAATCGCTTCTTAATGTCATCTTTCTGAATGGCTATTCCCGACTCATCGCGAGTGCCCGGTTTCGTGAAGCCGATAACGTTGACCCGATAGCCATTTTCCGGCACCACGAGAAAGGACCGTGCAACTTCCACCATGTTGCCGAAATTTATCTTCCTCTCGTCGCCGTCGACCTTTATGGTGATGGCATTGATGCTTGAGTCGTATTCGAAGTACTGGGGATAAAGGCGTGTGACCCTGCGGTTGCCGTGAAACACCCTGTAGCTCTCGCCTGATTCCACCACGGCGACAAGAGGGCTGCTGGGTCGAAAAACTATCTCCGAAGCTTTTTTCAGGGGGATGTAACCGAGTCGTTTTCTGGCATTGGTTACGTCCAGAAAAATCTTGTTGTCGTAGAATGCCAGTTTTGCCCCACTTTTGATGGCATCCCTTACGCCGCGGGCGGAGAGCCTGAAAGCCCGTTCGTACTCAATCCCCAGGAGATCCATGTAGGCTTCCATTACCTGGAGGTGGTAGTAGGCTCGTTTGTGGGTCGGAAAAGTCTTACTCACCTCCACACCAAAGGCGGGTTTCCGGTTGCGGATGGCATAGTAGGTAAGCGTCCTTTCCATCTCGGTGTCACCCTCCCGGGTCTTGGTGTTCTTCACATGGTACGTGTGTTCCTCTGAAAAGAGGTAGTGATTGACTTCTGCCACAATCTTATTCGCAATCGTATCCAGGTTACCGAAACGTCTTGCGGGAATTTCCTTCTGGTCGATGATAATACTCTGACCCCAGCGATGGGGGCTATGCAGCCGGTCAACGTAAGTTGGGCGGTAGAAGCCACTGCCATCATGGAGGTTCAGAACCATGTCCACCTGGTCGTCGAGCAAAATCTCCTTAATCCTGGAGATGGTGTCGAACTCCGGGTCGTTGTTACCGATGGTGGCAAACTTGCGGTTGAGATCCCCGTACACTCCTCGGCTGCGCTTGATGATGCTGATGAAGTTCAAGTTGGGTACCACCCAGACGTTGCCCTTCTTGATTCTGTAATGGGTAACAAGAAGCGAGGCCGCATTGAAACCACCCGGCTCATCACCCTGGATCCCGCCGATCACCAACAGGGTATTACCCGGACGGTCCGCTTCCAGCTTGTGGAGGCTGAAATCGAAGTGTTCGTTCGCCATGGCCGGTCCGGCGAAAACAAACAGGCAACCCAGGAGTGTGGCAAAAAACCTTATCATACCTTCGAACTCACTTTGATATGCCAGGGCTCGAAGCGCACCCCCAGCATATTGTCCTCGACGTAGCGAATATTGATGTATCCGAGGTCCTTGAGCTTTCTGTATACTCTGGTAGTGGTAAAACGATTGCTAAAGTTGTCGGCCCCCAAACCCACCTGTCCTACGTCAAAATCGCCGATGCCGTGATAAGAATATCCAGGCGGCGCAAGGGAACGAGAAGCCAGTGAGAGGTTTCCGTTGTGCTTATAAGCCTTGTTCAAAAAGAGCAAAAACTGCTTGATCACGCTGCGAATCCCGGAGGTTAGGATTACCTCCCTACCCAGGTCGCGTTGCACCTTTTTGTAGGTCTCCAGTGGTAGCCCTTTGTAGAGATAGTTGCCGGTGTAAGGAACCTTGACCACTTTACGTCGTTGAATGCGGTCGGTGAGATTTTGCAGGGGCTTCTCACCCAAAAAGCCGTAGTGAGCCGCATCAGAATAAAATATCATTTCCAGAAAGATGAGCTCCTCCCTGGTAAAGCGGCCGACCCTGAGATAATTGCGGGATATTTTTATGGCGTCGTCGAAGCTGAGCAGATAGAAATTACCATGGCCTACGGTTCGCTGTAGCCGCTTGAAACGGGCCACACACGATTTCAGGAGAGCAAATTGTCCCCGATCGAGGCGGACATCCTCTTGGTGATGGGCGTCGAAGTTTCGAATCTTGTGGAGATAGTCCTTGATGAAATGGTCGTAATTTCCTGGCTTACCGGTAGGAGGAATTCTTGCGACCTGCGCGAGCACCTCGGGAGCAAAACCACCCACTATCACAACCCCGAGCGCAGCCCTCAGAAAGTCCCTTCTCTTCATAGTCATCCTAGTCCAACGGTGGTTTGGGGATGAGGCGTTTCCAAGCTTTGACTCTTTGGCGCTGCCATCAGGCAGAAATTGGAAAGTTTTGTATTATACACCAAATAATCGGTTCCTGGTCAAGTGTGAAAATGCAGGAGAGGGTAAAGAAACCGCGTTGATGGATAAAATGGAAGTGGCAGTCTGCTCGAGTGCTGGAGTGGTGGAACATTGAAAAATAACAAATCCCAAGCACCAAATTACAAACAAATCCCAAATCTCAATATTGGTCCTCCGGACCTCCACCCTGCGGGCGGGTCCCCAGTTTCAATGATCAAAACAGGTTTGGAATTTGGATTTTTGGTCATTGTGATTTGTTTGATATTTGGGATTTGTGATTTGGAATTTCTTTTCCTCCAGTACTCTAAAAAAGCTCGCAACTCAAAAGCCTGGGGCAGATTTTTATGCGGCCACTTGGAGATGCTGTACCAGATGAGCATTGGTGCAGACCTCTAACCTCTGATCACATACTGCCTCGTTTAGAACGTCACTCGTCTGATTGTTTTTGCATTGAAAGTGCAGTTCGTGATCAATGTGAGGAAGTTTGAAAATGAGTTCAAAATGTAAGCCTCTATTGACTGATTCCACCTCGATTCCGGAGTCTTCTGGGCAATTCACTGTAATGGTGTCCCCAGCGATATCCAGTACCATGGTTTGACAGGGCTTGTTATCTAAAACCTCGGTAATTGTAATCATGCATTTCTTCATGATCCCCCCTCCTTTGTGCCCCCTTAAGAAAATCATTAACCTTTGCCTGCTTATTAGGCAAGTGTCGTGCCACATGGGAGGCGACGGCATACCGTTACATTCAACCATCTAATATTTCAAGTTATTTTCATGGTTAAGAGGGGATTAATAGGAAATAAATCGTCCTCGCTCCTCCAATCAATCGACAACTAAGTTGGCGGTGTTTTTGAAGCGTTGCAAAAAAAATTACTAATTTAAGGGAGTTAGGCGGTGTAAACTAGGTTGACAGACTGGTGTAAACTATCTTGGCACCAGAGGTCATCAGTCGATTGGTAATGATCGAGGTTTTTGCTTCCTGCCTGCTACCCACTGAAAACCCTGAAGCACCTTTACAAAAGGGGGGCTTTCAATGGGATTTCTCACAGGTAGACAATTATCTTCC
>JASFGC010000191.1:0-6915 GCA_050123975.1 Syntrophobacterales bacterium
TGCCCGGGAAATGCTAGGACGTGACTACCAGGTGGCAGGCAAGGTGATCCGGGGACGCGATCGGGGAGGCCGTCTTCTTGGCTTTCCCACAGCCAACCTCCAACTGGTTGACGAACTCACCCCCGGGCCGGGTGTTTACGCCACTGAAGTGATCATCGATGGCCAACTCCATGACGGGGCTACCAACATTGGCTACAGTCCCACTTTCCAAAATGGAGTCTTCTCCGTGGAAACCCATATCTTAGACTTTGATAAAGATATTTATGGGAAGGTTATCCAGGTGCGTTTCATTAAACGACTTCGAGATGAAAAGACATTCTCCGGCCCCGAGGAGTTATCCGACCAGATCCGTAAGGATGTTAAAAAGGCCAGGGAAGTACTTGCGGAATACCGCAAGCAGTCCAAAAGCAGAGTCTAATCTAGAAAAGGCGACACCACCCATGAGATCTTCCGACAGCCCAGTGTAGGTCAAATCCGAATATCGAATATCGAAATAGCACAAATTAAGGAATTTAGGGATTCAGGAATTCAGGGATTGAAAGAAACCGAAGCCTAATCTCTTAATTCCCCAATTCCTCAATTCCCTAATTCCTTAATTCCTCAATTTGTTTCGTGCTTCGTGCTTCGAAACCGGGGACCCGCCCAAAGGGTGGGGAGTCCGCAGGACCAATTTCGGATTTGTCGGTCGGCCTCGAAATTTGCCCCCAAGTCTACCGTTTACCACGAACACTCGGGATGCTCAGGATCTAAGTTCACTGGGTAGCGACCGACTCTCCACCGGCACCAGACGGAGCCTTTCCTCCATTGCCTCAACCAAAGCATGTAGGTTGTCACCATTCAGGGCGGAAATAGTAATCGCCCGATTGCGTTTGCGCAGATTCTCCACGTACTCTTGATCCTGCACCAAATCTATTTTGTTGAAAACCCGAAGCATTGGAATACGGTGCAAATCAAGCGTTGCCAAAATTGCCTCCACCGCCAACAACTGCTCCTCGAACATAGGATTGCTCACATCAATCACATGCAAGAGTAAGTCCGCATGAAGCAACTCCTCCAGGGTCGCGCTGAAAGCCTCCATCAAATCACTGGGAAGGTCACGGATGAAGCCAACGGTATCAGTTATGATGGCCTCCTGATCGCGTGGAAAGCGCAACCTGCGACTAGCGGGATCCAGAGTTGCAAAAAGACGATCTCCCACTTGCACCCGACTGCGCGTCAACGTATTGAGCAACGTGGATTTTCCCGCATTGGTGTAGCCAACGATGGAAATGACGGGGAGGCCGGTGCGTAGCCGCAGGCCTCGTCTCTGGCCGCGTTGTTTTTTGATTTGCAGCAGTTGCTTCTCCAACCTGGCTATGCGATCTCGCACCCTACGTCTGTTGATTTCCAGCTTGGTTTCACCCGGCCCCCGACTGCCGATGCCACCTGTGAGACGCGACAAAGCATCGTCTTTGACCACCAATCGCGGCAGCATGTACTTCAACTGTGCCATCTCCACCTGAATCTTGCCTTCCCGGCTTTTGGCCCGTTGGGCAAAAATGTCCAGAATAAGCTGAGTTCGGTCGATAATGCGAAGCTCGGTAAAATCGGTAATGGAGCGCATCTGCGAAGGATTAAGGTCCTGGTCAAAAATCAAGAGATCAACCCCTGACTGTAGGGCCTGCAGCACGAGTTCGCTCAGCTTACCGCGTCCCATCAGATACTTGGGATTAACCCGCTGCTGCCGCTGGATGATGCGTTCGGCAACAGCAATACCTGATGAGCGCGCCAACTCGCTCAATTCCGCCATGGATGCTTCTGCTTGAGCGCGAGGTTTACTTGTTACACTGACGAGTATTGCCCGATCTTGATTTCCTTTTACTTCGACCAAGGCTTGCTTTCGAGCAAACTCGCTTTCCAAGGACTGTACCAGTTGGAGGAAATCCAGATTTGGTTCATGGGCTGAAAGCGGATCCAAGAGGAGCCAGCCTTTACCGTTGACGTTCTCCGGCAGCAGATGGGCCCCGAACAAGCGACGAGCACCGCCGCGCTCATCCACTTCCAAGACCACCATGAGATCCAACCGCAAGAAGACCAGGTCCATAAAATCATCTTCGGTGAGAGGTTCACCGTTCAGATGGGTGTGGACGCATCGCAGGCCGCGGAGTCGACTACTGTGGCCACGGGTAGGAGTAAGTTCGGGGATAAGTATGGAGCGGTGGTCGCCGACGATAACCCGCTCGATTTCGCCCCTACGATTGATCAGCAAACCAAGCTGTCGATTGGTTTCAAATGAAAGTCTTGCCAGAGTACGCGAGAGATCGGGCGTGATGATACCTTGGGGGGGTAAACGTCGACGGTATAATCGCTGCAACCGTTTCAGGTAACCGGCGCCAAGACCGGCTGTGTGACCAAAGACTTTTCGGATTGGTGTTTCTCCTTAAGACTTATTTGCCTCGTTTTATTGTAAATCGCTCCGTACAATTATGCAAGCAAACTGGATTGAGGGAGTGCGAATGTAAAAGCAAGGAGTCAGGAGACAGGAGTCAGGAGTCAGGAGTTGAGGTACAGGGTACAGGGTAGAAGGTACAGGGTAGAATATTAATTTTGTTTAGCATTTCTCCCTGCACCTTGTACCTTGCACCTTGTACCAAGATTCTTCTGGATTCTGAATTCTGGCTCCTGAATTCTAATTTGCTTTGCTCTCCTCTGTTGTCTGCTAGCTGTCTGCTGCCATCTGCCTGCTATCTTCTGTCCTCCACCCTGACCGCCTTGCCTGGAGAGCGTGGTATTGTGTTGGCCTGCACCAGCTCTACCTTGGGTGTGATAAGCAATTCGTTGCGCAGTTCATGAGTAATCTTGTCTTGCAGCTGTTTCAGAGAGCGCATGTCTTCTTTGAAAACATCGGGGTGTATCTCCACCTGTATGCGCATGGTGTCCATCTCGGCCACCTTCTCAAGAATGATCAGGTAGTTTTGCCCCACTTCAGGGATTTCCATCAGTGCCTGTTCCACCTGAACCGGAAAAATATTCACTCCCTTGATAATGAGCATGTCATCAGTCCGGCCCTTAATGCGATCAAGGCGACTGTGAGTGCGGCCGCACGGGCATGTCCCGGGGATAATGCGCGTGAGGTCGCTGGTGCGGTAGCGAAGAATCGGCATGGCCTCACGGGTAAGTGAGGTTAAGACCAGTTCTCCTTCCTCACCGGGCTCAGCAGGCTCAAGCGTCTCTGGATCGATGATCTCCACAAAGAAAGCATCCTCCCAGATGTGCATCCCCCACTTTTCAGTACACTCAAAAGCCACTCCCGGCCCGTTCATCTCTGAAAGGCCATAGGAATTGAAAGCCTCTAGCTCAAAGTATCGCTCCACCCGCAGCCTAATTTCTTCTGAATGGGGCTCCGCCCCCAAGTAAGCAATGCGCAGCTTCAAATCACGACGAGGATCCACCTCCAACTCCGTCATCACTTGCATAAGCCGCATGGCATAGCTTGGAATGAGATGGATCACAGTAGTGCCAAACTCCTGCATCAAAAGGATCTGTCTCTTGGTATTTCCGGTCCCCGATGGGATGGTCAGGGTACCCAAACGCTCCCCGCCATAATGAAATCCGAGCCCGCCGGTGAAAAGCCCGTAACCAGTGAGGTTCTGAAAAACGTCATCTCGCCGGACGCCGGTCATATACATACATCGGCTGACCAGGTCGGCCCAATTCTCAATGTCTTTCTGGCTGTGAAAAACAACTGTCGCCTGGCCCGTGGTGCCGGATGATGAATGGAGCCGGATGACATCTTTCAAGTCCACACTGAGAAGACCATAGGGAAACTGGGACCGCAAGTCCTCCTTGCTGGTAAAGGGGAGTCTGTGTATGTCCTCGATTCGCTGAATACTCTCAGGCTTGATTTCTTTGTCGGCAAAAACTTTACTGTAGTGAGGGGACTTGCTCGCCTGGGCTACCGTCCACTGCAATCGCTCCAGCTGCAGTGTTTTCAGGGTTTTCGGGGACATGGTTTCCAATTCTTGATTCCAGTACACAGCCATCAAATCCTTTTTTCAGGTGAGCTATCGTGGCCGCTGCAGAAACCGGCCCCAAATAAAAATCCGAAATCCGAAGCACGAAGCACGAAACAAATTGAGGAATTAAGGAATTAGGGAATTGGGGAATTAAGAGATTAGGCTTCGGTTTCTTTCAATCCCTGAATTCCTGAATCCCTAAATTCCTTAATTTGTGCTATTTCGATATTCGGATTTCGGATTTGTCTGCATTCTATATCTGGATCTACTTTTCGAAATCTCCCACTCTATAGGTTACTGGCATCAGGCAACTAGTTCTTTTCTAGCCTGCTTCTTCAAATGCCAAGTTTTCAAACCGGGTATACTGGGTAAGGAAGGTGAGAGTAGTCTTCCCCGTGGGCCCGTTGCGCTGCTTGCCAATGTTTACCTCGGCCCGCCCCTGATCAGGGCTATCCGGGTGGTAAACTTCGTCGCGATAAATAAAGGCTATGACATCAGCATCCTGTTCGATAGCACCGGACTCACGAAGATCCGCAAGCTGGGGCCGCTTGTCGTGCCGTTCCTCCACCTTGCGGTTGAGTTGGGAGAGGGCCACTACCGGCACATCAAGTTCTTTGGCCAGGGCCTTGAGCGAGCCGGAAATCTCCGATATCTCCTGCTCCCGCCGCTCGCTTCTATGACTTCCCCGCATCAACTGCAGGTAGTCCACAATAATGAGTCCCACGTTTTGATCCCGCTTCAAGCGACGAGATTTGGCCCTCAGTTCCAGTGCAGAGATTGCTGGAGTGTCGTCTATAAAAATGGGTGCCTCGCTGATGGTTCCAGCTGCCCTGGTGAGACGTGGCCAGTCTCGTTCGCTCAGAAATCCACTGCGCATCTTTTGAGAATTCACCCTGGCTTCAGAGCAAAGCAGCCTCATACCGAGTTGGGCCTTGTTCATCTCCAACGAAAAGACACCCACCGGTATATCGCCTTCAACAGCAGCGTTGCGGGCAATGTTGAGGGCAAGGGCGGTCTTTCCCATACTGGGGCGACCAGCAATAATGATGAGATCGGCTGGCTGTAGGCCAGAGGTAAGCCGGTCCAACTCTGTAAAACCGGTTGGAACACCGGTTACCATCTCCCGCCGGTCATAAAGCTGCTCGAGGGTCTTGATGCTTTGCTTGACGATGTCTTTGATGGGAAAAAACGATGGACTGATGCGATCTTCACTAACTTGAAAAATGGCCTGTTCAGCCTGATCCAGGAGAGCATCTACCATGAGACTACTGTCAAAGCCAATGGTCACAATCTCACTGGCCCGACTGATAAGAGTACGGACCATCGACTTTTCTTTGACGATCTTGGCATATTGGCTTGTATTGGCCGAAGAAGGAACCCTGTCAACCAAGGAGGCCAGGTAACTTGCGCCCCCCACTTGGTCTAGTTTTTTCTGGGATCTGAGAAGGTCAGTCAGCGTAACCAGGTCGCAGGGCTCGTTCCTCTCGAACAGCTCCACCACTGCTGCAAAGATGCTGCGGTGAGCCGCCCGGTAAAACTCCTCACCTTTGAGCACCTCTAAAACGCCGGGCAATACTTCATTGTCGAGAAGAATGCCACCGATAACCGATTGTTCGGCCTCTATGTTGTGAGGAGGAACCTTCGTGGGTTCACCACCCTGATCGTTCATGGTGACCTTATTCAATGTGCCAAAGGTTTACGGTTGTGCGTGGAGGGTGGGTGTTTACTTCTACTCTTCTTTCACGACCTGGACAGTGAGCTCAGCTGTAACATCAGCATGAACTTTAACAGGAACCTGGAATTCGCCCAAGCTCTTGATAGGTTCAGCTAGCTTAATCATTTTGCGTTCAATCTCTACACCCGCCTCTTCCAGAGCCTTGGATATATCACCGACTGAGACAGAACCGTAGATTTTGTCATCGTCTAAAACCTTGCGGGCGAGAGTAAGGGTCAAGTCTTTGAATTTTTCAGCAAAACTCTCAGCGTCTTTGCGGACCAACTCTGCTTTTCTCAGGATCAACTGTCTCTGGTGTTCAAGCTCCTTGATATTCTTGCTGGTGGCCAGGACGGCTTTTCCCTGAGGTATAAGGTAGTTGCGACCATAGCCAGGGGCCACCTTGACTGTCTCACCCATTGAACCGAGCTTGGGAATATCTTCTTTCAGTATGACTTTCATTGAATAAAACCTCCGTTCCAGGATGACCGGGATTATCGGCCCTCAGAAAATAAATGGTTGACGAAACGACTTTGAGCACCCTAGGTGTCTGGGTCCGACTCTCAGAGGTCACTGGAGCGCTTTGCAGCTGGCTCAAAAACTGTATTGGACGGAACGAACGCGATGATTGGGTTTCCTGCGACAAAACCAAATATCACTGCATGAACTTTAAGAACGAGAAATTCCGCCACTAATGCGGCTGAATGGTCGTGTATGGCATCAAGGCAATGTGCCTAGCTCTTTTTACAGCCATGGTTACTTGCCTCTGGTGTCGGGCACAGTTGCCAGAAATCCGCCGTGGAATAATCTTTCCTCGCTCTGTAATAAAGTATTTGAGCATTTTGGGATCTTTATAGTCTATCTTCAATTTCGAATCTGCGCAGAACCGACAAACCTTACGCCGAGGAAATGCCCGTCTTTTTCTCCTGTAAGCCACCATTTACTCCTTTATCATCATTCCTTTTTTTCGCTCTCTTTGCTTTCCTGGACCTCGGGAGCTTTATCATCTTCCGGCTCCGGGGCCTCAGCTGTCTCTGGCTCCGGGGCCTCAGCTGTCTCTGGTTCCGGAACCTCAGCCTTCTCTGGCTCCGGGGCCTCGACTGCCTCTGGTTCTGAAGCCTCTGCCGCCTCTGGCTCCGGGGCCTCGACTGCCTCTGGTTCTGAAGCCTCTGCTGTCTCAGGCTCCTGGGCCTCGACTGCCTCTGG
>JASFGC010000192.1:0-6876 GCA_050123975.1 Syntrophobacterales bacterium
ACACTCCTCGCCAAATCCAGAAGCCCCATTGTCCCAAACATAGTCTGGATACAGATCTTGAATGGTAAGCTCCGATTCCGGATGGTTGCGAGAGACTGCCATGATCAAACTCCTCAATAAAGAGTGAATAGAAAAAAAACTATTTAACCTGTATTGAAAAAGGGAGGCGGCAAAATATCTCCCAGGCTACAGAAGTTGCCTGAGAAGTAAATCAGGTGAATTGAGTAAATTCAGGGAAAAAATACTGTATTCCGAGAACAATTCAGCCTGACAATTACCTAACCATCCTCAGAATAGATGCTCTCGACTAAGGCCAAGAGGTCCTCTCGACTCGATGATTCTTTTGAAAGGAAGTGATCGGCTCCATACTTGACCGCGGCTTCTCGGTATTCCGGAAAATCATAACTTGTTAGGATTATTACTTGTATCGTGGAATAGCCTTCTTTTATCTTTCTGGTTATCTCGAGGCCGTTTGCCCCTGGCAATTTTATGTCCATAAAAACGAGGTGAGGGAGCAAACCCTCAATTTTCTGCAATGCTTCCTCACCGTCCTCAGCTTCGTCGACAACCATTTTGGGAAATTGCTCGCACAGCATCTCCTTGAGAGACTGACGAAAAGGAGCATTGTCCTCAACAAGCAATGTCTTGAACATCTCGTTTTACCCCGTAGCGAGCGTGATTTTGGGAAGTATGACCCTCTCCAGTCCGAATTATGCGTGGATAATACGGGCTGGATGATGATAGACGAACGCTAATACACCCTACAATAAGCACCCAATGAGTAGAAATGGGGCGAAGACAGTAGATATGGAAATATTACACGGTATTTTCCAGTCCGATGGATTTGCTAGTAGCGTCCGGTGCTTTACAGTTTTCTCCTCAAATTGTATTCTAGCCAGGATATTTCATGAATCACTTGCTGCGACCACGAAACTGGTAACCCGCTTGCGGGACTGAGCGGAGCGCAGCGAGCGCGAATTATATGGTCGTCCTCCCTGGCGTCCTCGGATGTTCCTTCAACTTCGCTCAGGACAGACGGACCCTGCGACGTACCGTTCAGGTACGGAAACCAACACCCTGCGGTTGCCAGGTGGCACAACCATCTTCGTGATCTCACGACAGCAATTCATAAAATATCCGGGCTAGCGGTGGAGCACCAACTCTATGCTCAGGTGAAACAGGTGAAAACAAGGCACAGGGTCGTTATTGCCGAGGATCATACTATTCTCAGAGAGGGGCTACGGGCTCTGCTCTCCGCTGAATCTGACCTCGAGGTGGTAGGTGAGGCAGACGATGGCCGACAAGCCATTCGGCGGGTGGAAGAACTCGGGCCTGATCTTATCCTGACGGATCTCTCTATGCCGAAGATGAATGGAGTTGAGGCCATCAGAGAGATCAAGAAGCGCGCTCCAGAGACGAAGGTTTTGGCCCTGACGGTTCACAAGGCAGAAGAATTCATTCTCGAAGTTCTGCAGGCCGGGGCTGACGGATATGTTTTGAAAGATGCTTCGTCTGAGGAACTGATGATGGCTATCAAGAGTGTTCTCGGAGGAAAGCGTTATCTGAGTCCTTCCGTGTCGCAGCTGGTAATAGAAGGATATCTCGAGGGCAGGAAGAGTATTGCCTCGAGTTCCCCGTGGGACACACTCACCAAGCGTGAGCGACAAATTCTAAAACTCATTGCTGAGGGCCATAAGAACAAAGAGATCGCCGACTACCTGTACATCAGTGTGAAGACGGTAGAAAAACACCGGGCTAACCTCATGAAAAAATTGGATCTCCACAGTGCCGCGGCCCTGACAGCTTATGCCATGGAAAGGGGATTGGTAACAAGGTAAAAGAATTGCGGATTTCGGATTGCGGATTTCGGATTGACGCAAGTTGAATCTTCTTAGCCTTGCCAAGATGCCCTGATATTTGTTCCTCCCCGCCTGATTGACTCGAGGGAAAAAGACCCTCCAGAGAGTTCTATTCGCTCCTTCATACTCCCGAGCCCAAAGCCTCTTTTGGAGCCATCGATATCGAGCACCTCCTTAAGGTCGAAGCCGCGACCATTATCCTCAATAGCCAACTCAATGGTATCGTCTTTCTTCGTCAGAAATACAGTGACGCTGTCTGCGCCGCTGTGTTTTGCCACGTTGTTCAGCGCTTCCTGCAAAACTCTAAAGATAACTGTCTTCAAAGATTCAGGAATGTCAGCTTCTTCTAGGCCGATCTCTTTTTTGATTCTGACGGTTGCGTAGGTTTCTTGAAACTCACGGCAAAACCAACCGATTGTTGCCAAGATGCCGAGGTCATCCAGGGTGGATGGCCGCAAGTCCATGGTTATTCTGCGAACCTCTTCAACAGTGCTCTGAATTATCGGGATGAGACCGTTCAAGGCACTGACACTCGCCTCAGCAACGTCTTTACCCATTTGTCCAAGGGCATCTTCAAGTCTAAACTTGATGGCACTCAAGGATTGGCCAATGCCATCGTGCAGTTCCCTGGCGATACGTCCTCTTTCCTGTTCCTGGGTCGTGAGGAGCTGGCCAGAGAGCAAGCGAAGTTCCTTCTCTGATTCCCTCAGTGCCTCTTCAGCCATCTTGCGGTCGGTGACGTCAAAGAAAGCCCCACTCACGTAATCAACCATCCCATCCTCGTGGCAAATTATCTGCCCCCTGTCTTGTATCCACAGAATATCCCCAGCCCGAGTTTTCGTCCTATATTCTCTTACATAGGACTTGTCTGTTTTGAGAGCCTCGACAAATGCTTCCCGAACGTTCTCAAGATCTTCCTCAATGATTAGATCACTCCATTTCAATTTCTTGGCATGAAAATCGTCGGCACTATAGCCCATTAATGATTCGACCTTCTCATCAAAAAACTCTACTGACCAGTCTTCGTACCCTTTGTAGACCACACTCGGGAGATTCTGCACCAAGAGTCTATATTTCTCTTCTGCCTTTCTGATCTCCTCCTCCGTCCGCATGCGCACATCTATTTCGCGCTGTAGTTGCTCGTTTGCTTGTAGCAGTTCAGCAGTACGCTCCTCAACACGCTGTTCAAGCTCGGTGTGTGCTTTCTGTAACTTTTCCTCCGCCTGGTTGCGCTGAATAGCAATGGCATAGAGGGTTGCCAGCCGTTTGATGAAAGTAAGGTCATCTTCAGTGTAATCTCGATCAGAGTTTGCCAGAGCAATTTGCCCGACCAGGCTGTCGCCGAGCAACGCAGGAACTGAAATGAAACGATTAATAGGTATATGCCCAGGAGGAGTTCCACAAGACATAGGCTCCTGTGTCGGTGAGTTTGTCAGCAGGGGCTTACGGTTATCGAGTACCCAGCCCCAGAGCCCGCAGAATTTCTTGAAGATGATCTCTTTATCCGGCACATTGCAGGTGTCCCAGATGTCTCTGGTCATGGTCACACTTACGAGGTAGCCAGTGTCTGGATCAATGAAGCCAACGTAGCCGAAATCACTACGGGTGATTTGTTTCGCATGTTCGAGCACCGCCCACGAGATGTCCTCGATGGATTTGGGCAGAATCAAGGCACTGGATAATTCCGCTATAGCAGCATTCATTGAGGCCTCCCACGACAAAGCCTCCTCTGCTCCTTTGCGCTCTTGGATTTCGAGCTCAAGATGTTCGTTTGCCATTATGAGTTCAGCAGTGCGCTCCTCCAAGCGTTTCATAATGGGGTTGCTGACGCGAAGGAAAACAACTGCACCCACGAAAACTACCAAAAGCCCAGCACAAATGGCCATGAGGCCCGCCCGAATAAACGGAGCCCGAATCTCAGCCAGATCAATTTTGGCCACTATACCAAAGCCCAATTCTGCCACCGGCTCGTGTGCTGCCAGTACAGTCTCACCGCGGTAATCCAGTCCTACTACGGTACCTGAGAAACCCGACAGTGCCCTACGCATGGGCTCGGCTAGCTTTGAATCCAGGGGAACGGATTTTGGTTGATCGAGA
Organism: Syntrophobacterales bacterium; assembly: GCA_050123975.1. GTDB lineage: Bacteria > Desulfobacterota > Syntrophobacteria > BM002 > BM002 > BM002. Next base: position 3,957 of record JASFGC010000192.1, read on the forward strand.
TCAAAATGGCGGTGTCTGAGCAGAAAGAAAATATCGTCTCCCGCACGACGAGCAAGGGTGAATTCACCGGTCTCACCGAACCCCTTGTAATTTCCATGAGCATCAATGATCTGGCTTAAGGTGGCCACCGTAGGACCACCAGGATAGAAATCTGGATTGGTTTGTGCGCGAGCAGCATCAAAGCGTGCGATGGCTTCAATCAGACGAGCCTGACTCTGAGCAGCCTCCACCAGTCTTTCTCGTTGTTGCTCAAAGGCGGTGCCATACAAAACGTAGATGGTAATTCCGGCAACCACCAGAGAAACGGTTGTCATGATGAGAACCAGCAAGAACAGTCTCCTGCGCTCACCCATTTTTAACCTCCTGGGACGTATTAAACAGCGAAAACCTGACCATCAGGCCAGGTCAGATCGCATGCAGCATAGGGAAAATCAAAAAACTTTCACTCTATGCCCTTTGCTCTATGCTCTTTGCCTACTTAAGCGGGATAGATCTAACCGGAAAGACTCTGTCTTTGGCGCCTACATGTGGGAAAGAAGTGTTCAGAGATCCCTTGACACCGAGATATAAAAAGTTGCTCCCTGGTCTTTCCCAGGTTCCGCCCAAACTCGGCCTTTGTGGCGTTCCGCTATCTCGCTCACTATTGCTAATCCGAGTCCAGCGCCCTCTGCCATCTTGGAGGTGTCACTCCTGCGAAACGCGGCAAAAAGACCTTCATAATCTCCCCCCCGTATGCCTGCACCGTTGTCGCTCACAGAAAAGATGTGAAAATCGTCGTTTCCCTGATAGCCAATGCTGATTTCACTGAGACCTTCTCCACCGTATTTCAAAGCGTTGTCCACAAAATTTCGAAATACCCTGAGCATGGACAACTTGTCAGCTTTAATTGCAGGTATGGTTTCAGGCTCCAACCAGGTGATTTGGCGAATGGTCAACCGAGGGGAGAACTCGTCTTTAATGATCTGAAAAATCTCTCTGAGATCAATCTCTTCAGCTTTTAGTGGTGCTTCCTTGGCTTCGATGTAGGCGTTAATCTTTTCAATGAGTGCTCCCACATGCAGGGAAGCTCTTAAGATCTGACCACAGTACCTCCTGCCTTTTTCATCCAGACTATCGCCATACCGTTCATGAAGACGTTTTGCAAGGCCATAAATAGCAGCAGCAGGACTCTTAAGATCGTGTGATACAGAATAGGCAAATCGTTTGATTTTTTCAGCGCTTTTTCCCAGGGCTTCCTCCATCTCCTTTCGATCGGTGATGTCCAAAATCATGGCTTGTTTGGACATAGTGCCATCAGTGTTGTAAATCGGTGTGTTTACAACATAATACCAGCGGTTGTCTTTGGGACTCTGCACTTCCCATCGCACGGTTTCGCCTTTCAACACCTGCTCGTTGACGCACCAGGGGCAAATTGAATCACGATCATGAAGAGCCTGGTAACACAGTTCTCCGGTGGCATCATAACCGGTTCGTTTGATGCACTCCTCGTTCATAAATTCAACATGGAAATCTTGGGAGCATATATAAATCATTCCGTCAAAGGCCTTAACTATGGCGCGATATCTCTCTTCCCTCTCGCGTAAGGTTTGCTCTATCTCGTCGTGTTTAGCTTCAAGAGCTTCCAGTTCGGCGATCCTCTTACGTAAGATGACCAGCTCATCAATGAGTTCATCTTTTGCTTTATCTTTTTCTTCCATGCCTGTTTTTCTTGATAAGGACATCGAATCGATTCTGCTGAGCTTCACGTTTGCCCAATAGGGGTAACTCTTACGGAGCAACTGGAGAATTGAGATGACGAGATCGCACCGGCAAGCAGAAAATGGGCTAATTTCAGGCTACAAGAAGGCGGAACAACTGGCAAGGAAAAAAGTATTAACTGAGATTTCTCCTTCGGAGTCCCCACCCTCTGGGCGGGGCCCCGGTTTGGTGTTTGGACTGTTGGGGTGGTTAATTGAAAATAACATTCTAAAATTTCAATGTTTTTTATTGACATTTTACCTTGGCCTACAAGTCTGCCAGGGGTGGACAGGCGCAAGTTAGGATGGTATGTTTCTTGCTGTTTTAGCCTCTTTTGACGGAGCAGTTAAAAGTTGAAGCTCCCTGCAGCAAGCTGCAGGGAATCTTCGAAATGTAAGGAATTAATCCATTTTATTGTAGTTCGCTCGCTAACCCCGTCCGCCTCCGGCGGACTACGGGAAATGCGCTCGCTGTAGCATTTTCATGAACGAACTGCGCGGTCGTGAATAATGCAGATTAGCGAAGATAGGGAAAATTGTCAGAGGAAATTCTTCGCCCCAGCCAGTTGAATGCTCCGTCACCGCTGCCGGTGAGAGGTGTGGATCAGATCTTGTAACGCCCATGTTGTGCCGCCACCGTCAGGGTGGGCAGAAAACCGCTGCCCTAAGACGTTGGAGTTCGAGGAGCGAGGCTAGAAAGCACTTTGAGAACCGCGGCACCAAGTGGAAACGTATGGACAAGTATGGACGACAATCCGTGTCTGTATGTTTGTCGGTGTCGCTGACGCATCTTGATAGGGCTGCATTAAACAAACAGAGACCAGCGGGGCCTTGCCATGGCTTCACTTTGATCGAACTCGTCATCGCCGTTCTCATAGTGCTAACGCTTACTGGCATTGCGATGCCCTTAGCCGCAGATTACATCCATCGGGCGAACGTGGTGAGAGCAATAACGGAAATCCGTATGGTGGAAAAGGAGATCCTCTTTTTTGAGACGGAAAAAGGTTATTACCCTGGTGGGCAGGAGCCCATCATATCGTTCATGCTCGAGAGCATGAGTGAGATTGGCAAAGACAACTTCAAAGATCCGTGGGGGACACCGTACCAGTACAGGAATCTCGCTCAGGGGCCGCATACTGGAGGTGGAAAACCGAAATTTTGTCGGAGGGACAAGAGCTATAACC
>JASFGC010000193.1:0-6874 GCA_050123975.1 Syntrophobacterales bacterium
TTCTCTATTATGGCAAAAAAGATTATCCCAAGGCGGAGGCACTGTTTCTCAAGGTAACAGAGCTGCAGCCAGCTTACCTGGACGAGGCCTATTTCAACTTGGCAGTGGTCCAAAATTTGCAGGGAAAAAAAGAGGATAGTATTGCAAACTTGGAGCGAGCTTTAGAGGTTAACCCTAAGAATGACAAGGCGAGAAAATACCTGCTACATGTAACCCGGATATTTCATGAATAACTTGCTGCGACCACGAATATGGGCGTCCTTCCTGGCGTCCTCGGGTGTCGCCTCCTGCGACGTACCAGTCAGGTACGCCTCGGAACCGACACCCTGTGGTTGCCAGGTGGCACACCCATCTTCATGCTCTCGCGACAGCAATTCATGAAATATCCGGGTTTAAGGCGCACCTCAAAAAATGTTAAAGAAACAAGCACTTTGGAAAATAAGATCTTTGGCATTGCTCGGACTGGTACTCCTCTACATCATTGCCGGCTGCGCAACAGTGGACAAGTATGTGGCGCAGATAAACAAAAAACTTCCTTCCTGGGGTAAGAAATCTAATTCTAAAGGTACCTATCATTTCCACAAAGTACGCTATCGTGGCGAATCACTTTCCGTGATTGCGGAATGGTATACGGGAGACGTTGATAACTGGCGTTCTTTGGCCAAGGCAAACCCCAAGCTCGATCCTGACCGTATAACCATTGGAACTACTGTCCTCATACCCGAAAACCTCCTCCACACCAAAAAGAAGATGCCCAAGGAGTTCGTGGATGCAGTTGCCAAGAGGCACAAAACCAGAAAAGCTCGGGCAGGAAAGGCTCAACCGACGTCATCGTACTACTACCACAAAGTCAAGTACCAAGGAGAATCAATTTCGATTATCGCCAAGTGGTACACGGGTGATGCCCAAAATTGGCGTTCTGTGGCAAAAGTGAATCCTAAGCTCAACCCCAACCGCATCACTGTTGGTGACAAAATCCGTATTCCCAACAAGCTCCTGCACACCCAGAAACCAATGCCCCGAAGTTTTGTTGTGAGCTCCACCAAGAGAAAGAAATCAAAGCCTTCTCAAGTGAGAACTGCAAACAAAGAATCCGAACCTTCCACAACCAGCCCGCCAGAGAAGGAACCTGAGGCGTTTGAGTTGTTCGGCCCCAAATAGGGCAGTAATTTTCACCACAGAGACACAGAGACCACAGAGAAAAAATTAGCCGCAGACCCACGCAGACAGACACAGACCTCATTTTTAACCACGAAGAACACGAAGGGTACGAAGAGTTCAAAACAGAGGATTACTTAAGAGGTGAAAACGCACCTTACAAACGAGAAAATAAGCTCGCTTGTTTCTCGTTTGTAAGGTCCCTTTTCGGTCCCGACAAACAACTATCGGGACCCCCCGCCTACCGGCGGGTACTCTTAAGCTATCCGAACCTTGATTTCGGTTTCCCGACTTGCCGCCATCCATGAGCTTTGGCTTACCGCTGACTGCTCACTGCTTACCTCAAGGAAATAAAAAAGGACCAGCTAACATGGCTAGTCCTTTTTTATTTTGGTCGGGACGGGCGGATTTGAACCGCCGGCCCCCTGCTCCCAAGGCAGGTGCGCTGACCAGACTGCGCTACGTCCCGAAAGCCAATTTGCTCCAATATTACTTGAAAAGGTGGCAATTTCCTATCATAGCCAGGAGGCTTGTTGCAAGTTTTTTGTCCCACCAGCTACAAAGGAGTTTACCGCAGAGAGCGCTGAGATCGCAGAGAAAGAAAAAAAGATTAACCACAGACCCACGCAGACAGACACAGACAAAAACATTGACCACAGAGCATGAGAAGAACCAAAATTGCTTAAAAGCTCAATGAGGAGCGCCTGATAACAAGCATAAGTGAACTCATTCTTGTTATCAGCCACTCCCCATTCCCGCCGATGTGAAACATCGGCAGCAGCATAGCTGAGCCTTTAAGCAATCATTTCAGAGCTATTTATTATACTACAACACTTCTAACCGATCATACGATGGTATATTTTATTTACCACTTAACCACATTGACGTTTTGACAGGCGCAGACTGGTTGGACCTTCTGGAAGTTGAAGAACGAGTTGTTGGCGGATGAAAATTAGCAAGCTCATTATCAGCCGCCAACAACTCTTCATTGAAACCGTTTAAGTTGTTATTAGGTGGGCTATCAGTAGGCGCTGGCTCTGTGCAATGCGGCGATCATGAATACGATTTTTTCGTCTTCGTCGATTTCATAGAAGAAACGCCAGGCGCCGATTCGATAGCGCCAGGTGTCGGGATCAAAACCCCTTAGTTTCTTGATATTAGGTCCGAAATGAGGATGCGCGCGTAATTGAGGGTAGACGAAATCGCGAAGTTTCTGGGCTATTTTAGGGTGGCCTGAGCTGACTATACGGCGGAGATCCTCTTGAAATTGTTCGGTTTCGAAGATTCGGTATTTAGGTTCAGTTATTTCCTTCATGCCCAAGTTAGATGATCTGATGGATCGTGAATAGGGGTTAACCACAGAGGCACAGAGAGCACAGAGCGAAGTATGTTTTTCCCCGATCGGGAGACGACGATCGGGGAAAAAAACGCAGCCCTCCGGGCAGGTTTTGTGCCAACTGCGATCAGACCAGAGCGGCTGAGCGAGTTGCTTAAGAACTACCGCAAAAACTGAAGCACTTTTTCTTTTTGGCTTTCTCTCAGCAAAGAAAAATCAGCCTACTACGTCTATCTGGGGTGAATCTCCAAGCACGCCTTCTCAGGTTACTGGCTGGCGAAGCAAAGCAAATAAGCGTATACGGTAGTTACTCAACAAAGCGCCCTTTCCGGAGACGAGCTTCTTTTGAACCCTTCTTGATACGCTGCATCAGTTCCCTGTTTGCGAGGATCTCTGCCACCTCGGCATCATCCGCAAACTGTTGCTCGCGAACTTTGGCCAAAGCAGCAGTTTCAATAAGGTTCGACAAAGACCTATTTTCGGCCTTCGCTGCTTCCACGAAAGTGCTGTAGTTTTCATCACTCAACCGTATGGTTACCGTTTTAGGCATGTGGCACCTGCATGTTTTATTATTCTTTTATATTTTATTGTATTCTATTTTATTCATTTTGCTTCATAATGTCAAGGAAGGGAAGACAGCAAAGCTGTCGGTTGGAGGTTGGAGGAGCGGCCCTGCGGGCCTTGAGGTTGGAGGCAAAGGAAAATCGAGCAGGCAGCTAGCAGGAGGCAGTGGGCAGCTTTGGGAAGTAGGCACTAGGAACTTTGCACTAGGCACTTCAAGAGGCAAAGGAGAATGGGGGAAGCGGCGAGGAGGGAGGAAATTAAATACTCAGGCGGTCGCCGGGTTCAGGAATGAAGATCTCGAAATCCTTTACAGAATTCACCAGTTCTTTAATCTCATCAAACTTATCCCTTCTTATATCTCTCTGTATATGAACCAAGGCAAGTCTCTTGGCTCTGCTGGTTCGGGCCATGTCTAGACACCCGGCTATGGTTCCATGTCCTTGAATGTCTTTGGAAAGGTGAAAGGCCTCGTGGACAATGAGGTCAACCCCCTCTGCCAACGCACTGGTTTCAGAAGTGGGGCGGCCGTCACCGCTGTAGAATAACGACGTGCCTGCCGCATCCAGTCTCAGGGCCAAGTCTCTTTGCGGGTGATCGTTCACCGCAGTTCTCCAAGACATCCCCAGAAACGTTACCGTTTCTCCTGGCTCAACTTCAACGAATCGTAATGAGAATTTTAATCGTGGCAGAAAATTAGGATAGGCCAGATCAAGACACCTCAAAACGAAAGATTCGATTCCCTGTTGTCCTAAGAAACAAAGATCCTTTTTTCTTTTTTCTTCCCAGAAACGCACTAGCAGTGGAGGAATGCCAAAAGCGTGATCAGCGTGGAAATGTGATATCCAGATAGCGTCCAAAGTTTCCGCATCCAGCCCCAGTTGCCAAAATGTGGGCGGTACAGAATAGCCACAGTCGAGCAATACAGTTAAAGGTTTATTCTGATGCTGAGTGCGAATCAGTAGGGAGGTATTGGGGAGATTCTCATCGAAAGCCTCACCAACTCCCAGGAAGGTTATTTCCATTAAGCTCTCCTTATTCCAATTAGCCACAGACCCACGCAGACAAACACAGACGAAATAGTACACCGCTTAGAACGCAGCGGAAATTCAAGGTTGAACCACGAAGGGCACGAAGAACACGAAGAGAAGATCGGATCGCTTAAGAGCTCAATTGGGAGTACCTGACGAAAAAAGCAAGCTAGCTAGCTCTTGTCGTCAGGTACTCCCAATTTGTCCCGATGAGTTTTCATCGGGACACCCCGCTTCGCGGGGATTTCTTAAGCGATCCTATTCTTGGCGTCCTTCGCGGATCGTTCTTTTATCCGTGAATATCTGTGTGTCGCCGAAGGCGACCCGTGTCCAAATATTTTCATCTCCGTGTTCTCTGTGCCTCGAGTGAGTGAAACGAACGGGTGGTGAGTCCTTTCTCTGCGGATTAACCTCTGCACAACTGTTTCAACTCCTGCAATTCCTCAAGGCCGAATCCATCGCTGCGGCAAGGCAGCAAAGAGTTGTTATGATACAGGGGCTCATTGGCCAGGTCAAAAGGGGAACATTGTAGTGCTTCAGACCATAAGGGAGTCCCGGGAATAGGCGAATACTCAGCCATATGCGGTCTAGCTCCATGATCTAGTACCATACGGATAGATTGGCCCACCTCATTTGGATCTTGCCCGGGAAGACCACAGAGGAGGTATACTCCGATCTGCTCAGGCTGAAAACCTGCTTTGGTGAGATTGGCCATGGCGGATGAGAACGCCCCGGGCTTCACCTTGGCTCCCAGTTGTTGTTGACGCTGGTCATCACCGGTTTCCAGACCAAGGCGCACGGTCTTGAAACCAGCCTGAAAGAGAGCTTCACAGACTTCAGAACTGAGCCCACTGATGTGAAGACCATTCGGAGTATGAAGATGCAAAGGTAGTTCTCTTCTTCTTACTTCAGCGAGCAAAGCGAGTATGTGTGCGCTCGCATCTAGAAGCAGGGCATCGTCGTAAAAAGCCACGTTAACGATTGAGTACTTTTCATGCCAGTACTCAAGTTCGTCTGCCACCTTCATCGGATCCCTTCGAATGAACTGCGGGAAAAGCAAGTCTGAAGCACAGTAAGGGCAGCGATACGGGCAACCGCGGGAGGTCAGCGTACATATATAGTCGAGTTGGGGCAACAGATCAAAGGCAGGCCACGGCAAGGTGTCCAACACCACATTCTGAAATGGCTTTTCAGAAGAGTAGCCCGTTAGCTTCTCCAGCAGTTTCAATATTTGCATCTCACCGGGCCCGGAGAGTACGTGGTCGGCACCGCTATTGCTTATAGCGTGTTCTCGACAGAGGGTGGCATAGATCCCACCCAAGACGACGGGCACATCAGAAAAGTGTTCTTTGACCAGTCGGATACTTTCTTGCACACCAGGATACCAGTAGGTCATAGTGGAGGTGACCAGGACCGCATCTGGTTTGACTCCCTCAAAAAGACGCTCTTGAAACATTTCAAGGGTGATACCGAAGCGGTAATAATCGCGATCAAATTGCTGCAGAAAGGATGGTTTAGGTACCAGAGTACGGTAAAACTTGCCCGTGCCGAAGGCGCGGCGCGTAGCAGGCTTCATACCTGGAATTTTCTGCAAGCGAAAATCATGAACATCCAGACAATCCAGCAGTTTTAGATTATAGCCTTGCGCGCGCAGAAGGCTGGCGAGCATCAGCAGTCCTAATGGTTTGGACCACAAATCATGAGCCGCAAAATCATAGATCCATGGGTTAATCAGCAAAAGATTAGGCGTTTTTTTCATTAAGTAGTTTACCTTACAGCAGCGGTTTTCTGAGTTTTATCAGCCTCAGTCTTTTGAGTCCACGCCTAATGTCAGTAGTCAGTTGTGTAAAAGGCATGGAATATGGGGCATGGAGCATGGAGCGCAGAGTTTGAGGTTGGAGGAGCGGCCTTCGACAGGCTCAGGCCTTGAGGTTGGAGGCAAAAGACATTACATCCTTTGGGTTTTTGCCTCAAACCTCCAACCTCCAACATTTTCTCTGACTCCTGTCTCCTCGTTTTTAAATCCGCAATTGTCCTGCGGACTCCCACCCTTCGGGCGGGTTCCCAGTTTCGCAATCACAAATACGAAATCGTGAAGTTCCTAGTTCTCTCTGGCACTGATCTGCAAAATCAGCTAAACTACGCGGACGCCGCGACTGCCTAGCCCACATTACTCACGAACCGGCTACTGCGACCACGAATATAATGGTCCTTCCGGGCGTCCTCGGGTGTCGGACCCTGCGACGTACCGTTCAGGTACGCCTCGGAACCAACACCCTGCGGTTTCCCGGTGGCACGCCCATCTTCGTGGTCTCGCGACACCGTTTCGCGAATAATGCGGGCTAACATGTGGAGGATTGCCCCGATGGAAGGATACCAGGTGGTTTTTGAGCACGAGGTGCTTTTTCGAGATCTGGATGCAATGGGCCACGTGAACAACGTGGCTTTTGTATCGTTTATGGAAGACGCCAGAATGCAGTACTGGAAAGCCTTGAGAACAGTAGACGGGTTGAAAGGTATTAACTTCATTCTGGGCGAGATAACCTGCCGCTACCTGAGTCCGGCACACCTGGGTGAGACCCTCCTGATTGGCATTAGAGCTCGCAATTTGGGTAACAAGAGCTTTCATTTTGAATACAGGATGGAAGATAAGGCCAGTGGCCGATTGATAACTGAGGGCAGATCAGTGCAGGTGATGTACGACTACAAGGAGCAGAAGTCTAGGCCCTTGAGTAATAGAATGCGTGATGCGGTGACAGCGTTGGAGCAAGTAACGTTGGAGGAGCTT
>JASFGC010000194.1:0-6822 GCA_050123975.1 Syntrophobacterales bacterium
CAAATCTCCAGCCATTGAATAAAATGCCCCCACCGACCCGGCGCACTTGGGTCGATGGGGGCTAGGGGCACCGGGCGAGGCGATGATGGGCATCATCGAAATCCCCGCCCGGATTTTTCTTTATCACAAGTGGATAAAATATGTCAAGAATTGATAAAATGCCCACTTTACACCCAGGAGCGAATCTCTTACCATATTTTTGAAGCTCCCTGCAGCAAGATCTGTCGACGAGCTCAAGTCGAGTCGCTACGGGAAATGCGCTCGCTGTTGCATTTTCAACCAATTATAGTCATTGCACTGCAGGATACCTGTTTCTCCCTGTCCCCTCCCCGCGACAACACCTGTCGACGAGACTTGTCGACGAGCTCAAGTCGTGTCGCTCGGGATCTGCGACAAGGGGAGAGGAGATTATTTGCGGCATTTGTTGATAGCTGTTTTGTGAGTTAAATAAAGAGGGCAATGACGACCCCTAAGTATCAAATTCGCCAGTGCGAACAGATAGACTGCCACTTTCGTTTTCCTGTTGTTGATGAAAGTGGACTCGGGGAAGAGTGTCCAAAGTGTGGTTACAAAACGAGGGTTGTTCATCCTTTTTATGACGCTCACGAAGTGGAGATCGGCACAATTGTGCCCAACGGGCCTGAAGTCGAGGCTTTATTGGACAACATCCGTAGCGTTTACAATGTGGGAAATATTTTGAGATCAGCGGATGGGGTTGGTATCAGGCATGTGCATCTCTGTGGGATCACACCAACTCCGAGTAATCCCAAACTAGCCAAGACCTCCCTGGGCGCTGAGGACACTGTCGCCTGGAGTTATCATAGAAATGGGTTGGCTGCAGCACTATCCCTGAAAGAAAGTGGTCTGCGCTTGTGGGCGCTCGAAGGTGGCCCTCGCTCGGAATCGTTGTTTGAGGCTATGGGCGACCTTCGTGGCCCTCCCATCGTGCTTGTGGTGGGAAGCGAGATTTCTGGTGTTGACCCTGGCATTCTGGCCCAGTGCGAACGTGTGCTTTGCCTGCCCATGCAGGGAGTGAAAACAACGCTCAACGTGGCAGTGGCATTTGGGATAGCCGTCTATTTTTTGCGTTATGCTCTGCCGACTATAGGTGACAAGGAAAGAGAGGGATGTTAAGAGACCGTGTTTCTGTTTCATGATCGCGAATACTGCCGCGCTCAAGGAGTATCCTATGTCCAAGAAAATACTAGTTCCCATAGCCAATGGCACAGAAGAGATAGAAGCGGTGTGCATTATTGATGTGTTACGACGGGCAGAATCGTCCGTGACGGTAGCGTCCGTGAATGAGTTGCAGGTTACCGCCTCGAGGGGAGTGAAGTTGGTTGCTGACAAGCTGATTGGTGACTGTGTGGATGAAACCTATGATCTCGTTGTCTTACCTGGAGGCATGCCAGGAGCGGAGCATCTCCGTGACTCGAAGGATTTGCAGAGGATCCTGAAACGCCAAAAAAAGGAGGGGAAGTTATACGGGGCCATATGTGCTGCTCCAGCAATAGTGCTTCAGCACCATGGCCTCTTGGACCGACGAAAAGCGACCTGTCACCCGAGTTTTGTTGGTCACCTAGAGAATACTGATTCGGTGGAATCGAGGGTTGTGGTGGACGGAACCTGTGTTACCAGTCGGGGACCAGGGACCGCTCTAGAATTTGCCTTGAAATTGGTAGAGCTGCTCTACGGCAAAAAGAAAGCTGAGGAAGTAGCGGCACCAATGGTAATGTGAGAACGCAAAGCGCATAGCGCCAAGCGCAGAGCGTGAGAAATGCAGGAAAAGCGGGAAAGGCGACAAGGGGAATCGTATTCTCCGGCTTAATATCCTTTCTCGCTTTTCTCGCCTGTCTAGCCTTTCTCGCCTACTGCTTTCTGCCCGCTGTCAGCTGCCTGCTGTCTTTCTCTTCTCTTCCTCCTTAATGAGCCGTTTGATTTGGGCAATTGACTTGGTCACAGGAATGGACTTGGGGCAAACGTCTGTGCACCACCACATGCTCTTGCACCCCCAGGCACCGTCTTCACTGTCAAGCTGAGCCAGCCTGCTTCCTGTGGCTGCATCGCGGGAATCAGCCACATACCGAAAACCTCTCAGCAAGGCCGCAGGACCGAGATACTTATCGTTTGCTCGGTTTATTGGGCAGGATGCAGTGCACGAGCCGCACAGGATGCAGGCGAGGGCAGGTTCAAAGAACTTCTGATTTTCCGGATCTTGCAGCCGCTCCTTTTCTGGCGGATCCTCGTCAGTGATGAGATATGGTCGCACGGCTCGGTGTTTTTCGAAAAACGGCTCCATGTCCACCACCAGATCCTTGATGACTTTGAATAGCGGCAGAGGCTCAATCACAAAATTGTTGGCGGTTTTGAAATCCCTAACCAGTTTCTGACAGGCCAACTCAATCCTGCCATTGATCATCAAGGCGTCCGAACCGCAAATCCCATGGGCACAGGAAGCGCGATAGCTCAGGGTAGGGTCCTGTTCCCACCGTATCGTGTTCAAACAGTCCAGGATTTTGTCTGTGGGCTCTGCCTCGATCATGTACTCCTGGTACCTGGGCTCCTTATCCACCGCCGGGTCGAAACGGTAGACGATAAAGGTGCATTTCATCTTAGTATTTCCTTTCCTGGGGTTGGAATCTGGTTATGGTCACTGGTTTGAAGAAAACTTGTGGCTCTTCTTTTGAGTAGCGAAACATTGTATGGACCAACCACTTTTGGTCATCACGATCGGGAAAGTCTTCCCGTGAGTGTGCCCCACGACTCTCTTCCCGGGTCAGGGCCCCCAGGGTAATCACTTCCGCCAGTTCCAACATGTAGCCTAATTCTATGGCATCAAGCAGGTCACGATTGAAACAACTCCCCTTGTCCTGTATGGCAATTTTCTTATGGCGTTTCTTGAGTTCTCTCACCTTTTCCAGGGCCTCGGTTAGTCCTGGGCGGTTGCGGAAAACCGAGACTTTATCCATCATTACCTCTTGCAATTCCTCTCGAATGGGGCCGCCCGTCTCATTACCAGTACTCTCCATGAGGGCTGCAATCATGTCGGCAACCTCTTTATCAGGCTCATCTGGAAGTGGTGAATACCCGACGGTGTGAATATAGCGACGCATCTCCTTGCCAGCTCTCCTGCCGAAGACCAGAATGTCCAAAAGGGAATTGCAGCCCAATCTGTTGGCCCCATGGACGGAAACACAGGCGCATTCCCCAGCAGCATACAGGCCGGGAAATGATGTGCCTTCGCTGTCGACAATGACTCTGCCGTCGGCGTCGGCGGCAATTCCTCCCATCATGTAATGGCAGGTGGGTTGGATCGGAATTAATTCTTTTATCGGCTCCACACCCGCATAGGTGCGGGCAAATCCAGTGATTTCTGCCAGCTTGGTATTGAGGACTTCCTCGCCGAGGTGGGTCAGGTCAAGGTGAACATAATCTTTGCCGTCTATACCTCTACCGGCTCGAATTTCTTGTAAAATACAGCGGCTTACCATGTCGCGTGGTGCCAGGTCTTTGATTACAGGAGCGTAGAGCTCCATGAATCTTTTCCCCTCATTATTGCGCAGGACGCCGCCTTCGCCTCGAGCTGCTTCGCTGATCAAGATACCCAGTTTATAAATGCCGGTGGGGTGGAATTGGACAAACTCCATGTCTTCCAAGGGAGCTCCGGCGCGAAAAGCAATGGCCAAACCGTCTCCGGTTGAGGCAAAGGCATTGGAAGTGGTTTTGTACACTTTGCCATAGCCGCCGGTAGCCAAAAGAACCGCCTTACTGTGGAGAGTGTGCAATTTTCCCGAGGCGATTTCATAAGCGATCACTCCGTGGCATTGGCCTTCACTGACAATCAAAGACATCAGCTGGAATTCATCAAGAAATTGAATACCCCTCTGGAGGCACTTTTCCCAGAGGGTGTCGAGGATTACCCTGCCAGTCCGGTCCGCCGCATAGCAGGCACGCTTTACCGGGGCCTCGCCGAAGTTACGGGTGTGGCCGCCGAAAGCCCGCTGCGCGATTTTCCCTTCAGGAGTTCGGTTGAAAGGCACCCCGAGGTGTTCCAGCTCGTAGATAGTGCGGGGAGCGTCGCGAGCCAGGATTTCAATGGCATCCTGGTCGCCCAAATAATCGCTCCCTTTCACGGTGTCGAACATATGCCATTCCCAGTTGTCCTCTTCTTCATTGCCAAGGGCGGCGCCAATACCTCCCTGGGCGGCGCCGGAATGGGAGCGGGTGGCAAAGACCTTGCTGAGCACGGCAACCCTGGTGTCCTCACCGAGCTCGATGGCGGCGCGTAAACCAGCCAAACCAGCACCCACAATGATGACGTCGAATTGATGTTTCATGTTGCTACCTCGTAGTTACCTAGCCCGGATCTTTCATGAATCTCCTACTGCGACCGTGGATATGACCGTCCTTCCGGGCGTCCTCGGGTGTCGGATCCTGCGACGTACTGCTCAAGTACGCCTCGGATCCAACTCCCTGCGGTTGCCCGGTGGCACGCCCTTCTCCACGGTCTCGCGACGGCAATTCATGAAAGATTCGGGCTAGGCCAAAGAATGGTGAGCGATCAGCCATCAGCGTTCAGCAAAAGAAGCCCAAATAAAAGTCCACATTGGAGCCTAGCAAGCTATTCAAAGTGAGTCGTGAATATTGGCAGATTGCTGATAGTTGAGCAAGGATTCATTAGGTTCGTGTCTCTAAACGATGTAGTTTATCACAGCGTACTCACGCATTCCAGCCCTCATTGTGCAACATCGAAAACCTGATCCTTAGGGCCAGGTCAGATCGCATAGAGCATAGCGCATGGCGCATAGCGTGAAAATATAGGGGGCTATGAAATTGAAGGTTTTTCGCTCTGCGCTTGGCGCTTTGCGTCATGAGCCGGGTCCTTTGGGTCCGGTTTCTTTATTCAGCTGTTACCCCACAAAAGAAATTTACCCATTTCTGGTCAAGCTACTTTTGGGTAACTTTTACCCATTCTCGGTCAAGCCACTTCTGGGTAAAAAACATGGATGATTGACCTTTCATTATTACACTATATAATTGAAAAATATCATTATGGAGGTGGTACTATGCCGAATGAAGAAGAAAAACTCGACAAGCTGAACCACACTTCAGGGAAATCAACGGACCGTGAGCGTCCCCTGTTGGCCGAGGAGAGTGCAGCGGAACTGGAAGCAGTATTTAAGATGCTGGGGAACCGAACGCGGCTGCGCATGATTTACGCTCTTACCAGGGCAGGGGAGATGTGTGTTACAGATCTGGCTACGGCGTTGGAAATGAAACCTCAGGCAGTTTCTAACCAACTGCAACGGCTGACAGACCGAGGTATCCTTGCTTCGAAACGAACCGGCATTCATATCTACTACCGAGTGGTGGACACAAGTGTGGTGAAATTGCTGGACCGGGGGATTTATCTGAAGGAGGTGTAGAATGACGAAGGATGCTGAACCACAGAGGGCTCTAGAAACTGAAGAAGCAGAGCAGTTGCTACCCCTGGTTATTGAAGTCCTGCCAGGACAGGCAGGCGAAGGATTAGTTGATATTTATCAGCCAGGTGCTTACGAGGGAAAATCACTTCGAAATTTATGTGAAAGCACGCTGAAGAAAAAAAATCTGACCATAGAAGAACAACTGATCCTGGAAGACATCAACAGGCAACTTGACGGTGGGAAATTCCTTTCTCGGGGCCAAGAAATAGATAATAGGGCTTTGGAATATGCAGTAATCGAAAAAACTGAGGCGGGTGAAAAATACCTCTATGTGCCTATTCGAGCCATTAAACCCCAGGAGGGTGGCTGTTCGATAAGCTTATAATCCCCTCCCCCTTGACGGGGGAGGGTTAGGGTGGGGGTGAAAATCCGCATGGCGCATAGCGCCAAGCGCATAGCGAAAAAACTTCCTCCTTTCGATGCTCTGCTCTTTGCGATATGCGATTAGGTCCCCCCCCCTTTATCCCCTCCCACCAGGGGAGGGGAAGCTAAGGGGTTAGAGCCCTGAATAGGACTATGACTATAAGTGCTGGAGGGACAAGGAATGAGGCGATTAATTGGATCTGGCATTGATTTTTTGGTGGACTCGGGATTCCTCTATATGCCTCTGCTGTACGATCCTGTCATAGAAAAAGAGATCCAAGCAATTGTGGATCCGACTGAATTACACGAAGAGACGGGATCCGTAATCCTCAATGAGGGCAAACACTTTGTAAAGTCGCTCAGTCTGCATTCACTGGTGAGGAATTATGAAAAGACCGGCAAGGACTTCTATGACCAGGTAAGGAGCGCTGTACTCCAGCATGTTACGGGTAAGGTAGATGGGGGTGAGACCTCTTTGAGCTGGAAATTGATAACCATCATTTTCCAGATAATGCCCTATTTTATTAAGAAAAACAGAGGGTTTGAAAGAGGGAAATTTGGCAAACAAGACATCTTGAAACTTATTGCTGAAAAGGTCGATATTCCGCCACAGGAGTATGAGCGAACCAACACCATTTTTGACCTGAAACCCCTTCAAGAAGCATTGAAGGAATTGGAAAAGCTGGACTCCACCTTCAAGACGCCAGCGGATGGAATAATCTCATCGAGTGAACTTCGCTATTGGCTTCAGAAAGCATTCAAAGCACAGGTAATAGAGAAGGAGAGAACCCGACTGGAGCATGAAGTGCACAGGCGCGAGCAAATCATCGCCAGCGTAGATGAGAATATGGATATCCTGCTGTATGTGGCGCAGAAAGGCTCACTGGAGATAAACGGCTTTGGCTTTACTCGGATTGGCACGAGCGACGACTATCTCATCTACAAACGAACGGGAGAATACAGACTGAAAGAC
>JASFGC010000195.1:0-6813 GCA_050123975.1 Syntrophobacterales bacterium
GTATCAGCTTTTATGGCTTCGTTCCGGGCGAATTGCAAAATGCCTCCTTACATCGCGTTTCGTAATGAGAGAAGCAATAGCCAAGTGTCAGGTGTCAGGTTTCAGGTGTCAGGTGTCAGGTGTCAGCAGTAGATGGTAAACCGTAAGCAGTAAGCGGTAAAGCGGTATCGAGTATCGAAACCGGGGCCCCGCCCGTAGGGTGGGGAGTCCGAAAAACCAATAGCCCAAATTCCTCAATCCTTTAATTCCCCTATCTCACATCTCAAATCCGAAATCCACATTCTCTCCGTCTCGTCGTTTCTCCTCGTCCCCACGTCGCTTGTCTTTTCCCCTTGCTTTTTCGCTACGAGCTATGCGAACTCAGTGCCTAGTGCCTAGTTGTTTTCTGCCCGCTGCTAGCTGCTCCCTGCCAGCTGTATTTCCCTATGCTCTATGCCCTATGCTCCATGCTTTACGTCCCCATATCCCAGGACGTCAGGTACTTCTCCTGTTCCGGAAGCAGTTCGTCTATTTCAACCTCCATGGCGGCGAGTTTGAGTCTACCAATCTCCCGATCAATTTCCTCAGGCACACCGTAGACTTTCTTTTCTAGGGTCGCGCCCTTTTCCGTCACATACAAGGCCGTCAGGGCTTGGTTGGCGAAGCTCATGTCCATGACACTGGGAGGGTGACCCTCGGCAGCTGCTAGATTAACCAGGCGTCCTTCCCCTAATACATTAACACGTTTACCGTTCGGCAAACGATATTCTTCGACGCTTTCTCGAATCTGCCGTTTTTCCTCGCTCATCTCTTCTAAAGCTTCCAAGTCGATCTCCACATTGAAGTGGCCTGAGTTACAGACAACTGCCCCGTCTTTCATAGCCGTAAAATGTTCCCGCCTGAGGACCTTGATATCCCCAGTCACGGTACAGAAAAAATCTCCCAGCTTGGCCGCCTTCTGCATGGTCATTACCTGATAGCCATCCATTACTGCTTCCAAGGCGCGGAGCGGATCTACTTCTGTGACGATTACATTGGCCCCCATTCCGTTGGCGCGCATTGCTACCCCACGACCACACCAGCCGTAGCCCGCCACTACAAATGTGGAGCCAGCCAGCAAGCGATTGGTGGCCCGGATTATCCCATCTATTGTGCTCTGACCGGTTCCGTAACGATTGTCGAAAAGGTGCTTGGTGTTGGCATCGTTTACGGCAATAATCGGATAGGCCAGCACGCCTTCGGCGGCCATGCTTTTGAGGCGTATAACGCCGGTGGTGGTTTCCTCGGTGCCCGCAACGATGTCCTCCAGAAGCTCCCGCTTGTCGGCATGGATGGTGCTCACCAGATCAGCCCCATCGTCCATGGTAATCTGGGGTTTCACCTCCAGCGCCTGATAGATGTGACGATAATAGGTATCCCTGTCTTCACCTTTAATTGAAAAGACGGGGATGCTCTCGTTTGCAACCAGGAATGCCGCCACATCGTCCTGGGTGCTTAGCGGGTTGGAAGCGCACAAGTGCACGATTGCCCCACCTGCTTTGAGTGCTTGCATCAGCACAGCGGTCTCTGTGGTTACGTGCAGGCAGGCGGCAACCCGCACACCTTTCAGTGGTTTCTCGCGAGAGAAACGATCTTTGATTGCATTGAGTACCGGCATGCCCTGGGCCGCCCATTCTACCCGATTTCCACCCATTTCAGCTAATGAAAGGTCCTTGACATCATATTCCATACAGACGAAGTCCTCCTTCCCAGACTGAACATTTCGCATTGCTCATTTGGCATTTGGCATTGGTCATGTGCCTTTGGCGTCATTGGGTCATTACGCTCACGCTGTCATTTGTTGTAAGATGAAATTCGCAATTCGAAATTCGAAATTACCTCCCTATGCTCTATGCCCTCTGCTCTATGCCTTAAATTCCCGCTTCCTCTCTCAGTTCGTCCGCTTTATCAGTATGCTCCCAGGTAAAATCAGGGTCATTACGGCCAAAGTGCCCGTAGCAGGCGGTCTTCTCGAAAATCGGTCGCAGCAGCTTCAGGTGGCTGATCATCTCTGCCGGCTTGAAACTGAAGGTATCACGAACGATTTCCACCAGTCTCTCCGGTGGGAGTTTCCCGGTGCCGAAGGTATCTATCATCAAGCTCACCGGCTCTGCCACTCCGATACAATAGGCAATTTGAACCTCGCACTTGTCTGCCAGGCCTGCGGCAACAATGTTCTTGGCCGTGTAGCGAGCCATGTAGGAGCCACTCCGGTCCACTTTGGAAGGGTCCTTGCCTGAGAAGCAACCGCCACCGTGACTGCCCTGACCGCCATAGGTATCTACAATGATCTTGCGTCCAGTGAGACCGCAATCTCCCATGGGCCCGCCGATTACAAAACGACCTGTGGCATTGATGTAGTACATGGTCTGATCGTCCAGCATTTCTGCAGGGATCGCCTTGCGGATGACCTCCTCGATGATCCCCTCGCGCAGGGTATCGTACTTCACCTGTGGTATATGCTGGGCTGCCACCACCACGGTGTGGACCCTCAGAGGAGTGCCGTTTTCATATTCCACCGTAACTTGCGACTTGCCGTCGGGACGGAGAAAGTCCAGCGCCCCACTCTTCCGGGCTTGCGTCAAATGCTTGGTAATCCGGTGGGCGTAGTAGATTGGCATGGGCATCAGAACCGGGGTTTCGTTGCAGGCATAGCCAAACATCAGGCCTTGGTCTCCAGCGCCTTGCTCCTCGAAAAGACCTTCACCTGCAGTGACTCCCTGGGAGATATCCGGTGACTGCTTGTCTATGGAGGTCATCACCGCGCAAGTCTCCCAGTCGAATCCCATTCCCGAGTTGTTGTAACCGATCTCCTTTATGGTGTCTCTTACAATCTGCGGCATATCCACCCAGGTGGTTGTGGTGATCTCACCGGCGATAATGGCCATACCGGTGGTCACCATAGTCTCGCAGGCCACTCGACATTGCTTGTCATCGGCCATAATGGCGTCCAGGATCGAATCAGAAATTCTATCGGCTATCTTGTCCGGGTGCCCTTCCGTAACTGATTCAGAAGTGAATAGATAACTCGTTTTAGACATCGAAAACGCCTCCTTGTTTCAACTTTCAGCCATCAACTTGTCATTTGCAGCAACGTCTCTGCTCATTGGCAAACTGTATAAGCATTTCACAATTCTCATTTCTCATTTGGCATCTCTTCATTTAGGATAAGCACTGCAAGTAGTAGTGTTTTGCTCAGTTACAGACCCAATGATAAATGCGAATTGCGAGATGACAGATTATAAATGATCCATGCTGCAGTCAGTTTAACTTATAATTAAAAATTATCTAGCCCGGACACCCCCGAATTGCCTGTTGCGACGGCAATGGTTGAAACATCCGGGCTAGCCTTCATCAGTACTTTTCTCCGGTTCACCACCTTGTCTTGACTGTCCCGCGTCTGATGTCGGGGAGCCTTCCTGCCCTGCCTGTCCCGGGCTACGTCCCGGGGAGCCTGTGGAACGGGTCGAGTGGGTCGAGGTGGTGGCCTCGGCTTCCAGCTTTACACCTTGCACGGTCCTTTCTGCATGTGTCGCATTGCGCTGCCTTCTGCCAAACCGGAAGTGGGACACATTCTTTTCACCCGGTTCAACAACACCTCCCGAGATCAGAAGCTTGAAGGCATCTTCAACGCTCATTCGTAAGGGAATAGTATCTTCTTCCGGCAACACCAGGAAAAATCCTGAGGTGGGATTCGGTGTCGTAGGGAGAAAAATGCTGAGCATCTTGGCGCCCATATGCTCCTTAATCTCTCCCGATGTCTGGGCGGTGACGAAGGCCAGGGAATAGACTCCCTTTCTGGGGTATTCCACGAGAACAACCCGCTTGAATGCATCATGGGTGTCTCCAAAGATCGCTAGGATAAGCTGCTTGACCGCTCCATAGAGGGGGCGCACCAAAGGAATCTTGGAAACCATGTACTCGCCGACATCAACTACCCGTCGTCCAAAGTAATTCTTGACCAGAACCCCGGTTATCAGAACTACGGCAATGAAGAGAAGCAGTCCGAGACCCGGAATCTTGAAGGGAAGATAGGTTTCAGGATGAAATTTTTGGGGGATGAAGCCCAGAGCTCGGTCCATCAGCCTGAGAATGGCTGAGATCACAAAAATAACCGCACCCAATGGCACGATGACGAGGAGGCCAGCAAGAAAATAGCCGCGAATTATGGATTTAATCCACTGAAAGAATCTCATGTTCTGGTTATCTGCTGGTCATCGCTACCACCGGCCGAGATCGATTGTGCTCGTCTAGTAGTATGACCTTGGGCTGATGGTCTGCCAATTCCTCTTCGTCAAGCAAAGCGTAGGTGGTTATGATAATTAAATCACCTGGTTGGCCTTTGCGAGCAGCAGCGCCGTTGAGGCAGATTTCTCCGGATCCCTCGGGTCCGGCTATAGCGTAGGTGTCAAAACGCTCTCCGTTGGAGAGGTTGTAAACACAAACCTGCTCGTGTTCAACGATATCTGCCTGAACCATGAGGCTTTGATCGATGCTCAAACTGCCTTCATAGTTTAAACAGGCAGCCGTAACCCGAGCCCGATGAATCTTGGCTTTCAAGAAAATGCGCTGCATAGCCTGATTTCCTCCCGCGTCTATACATTTTTGCCTTCCATTCAGTGAACGTGGACACGGTAACCAGGCAAGCAAAAAGCCTCCAAGACGGCTGTCCAGAAGGCTTAACTCCTTTCCGGATCGGGCTGCGATGCTGACCGCTTTTGTGTCGGCCTGATCGACGAGCTCACTACCGTCTCAGTCCACCCAATGGATCCAAGCGGATTGTGCTGTCATTGTAACCTATTACCTTTATCACGACTACGTGCTACCGTCAACCGCTTTTACAGCTGAAAGGCGACCATGCCGCCCTCATTTCGCTCACTTCTTGCCGCTCTTTTGGGCCATGGTATGTGCCAGCCTGAGAAAATCTTGGAGATCAAGATTCTCGGACCTCAATCGTGATTCAATGGAGGCCTCGGCTAAAACCGCACTCACAACATCAGGAGTCAAATCAGGAAGATTACTGGCCAGAAGGCTGTTTCTTAGAGTCTTTCGCCGATGAGAGAAAGCTGCTTTCACCACTTCTAAAAGGTAATGGGGCTCTACCCGAGGAGTTAAGGGATGGGTTCTAAACTTCAGACTTATGACCTGAGAATCAACTTTTGGGGGAGGATGGAACTGCGATGGCTTAACCCGCATGAACCGACTGCGTTCGCTGTGATAGTTAGCCATTACCGACAGGATACCGTTGTCTTTACTGCCAGGACCGGCCAGCACTCTTTCTGCCACCTCATCTTGTAGCATGAGAACCGCTTCCTGAATGCAAGGCGCCACCCCCATGAGCTTGAACATAACAGGGCTGCTGATGTTGTAGGGAAGATTGCCGATTATCTTGAGTTTTTTTTGAAACTGATCATGCAGACCAACAAGATCCAGTTTCAAAATGTCAATACACTCTACATGCAAGGTTTCCTCTCTGATTTTTGTCTGGAACTCCCTCCAGAGAAACGCCGCCAGTTCTGGATCGATCTCAACCGCAATCACCCGGGCACCACTCCTGCTCAGCGGTTCGGTCAAGGCCCCAAGTCCCGCCCCGATTTCCACCACCACATCTCCAGGCTCCGGATGAATTGCGGCAGCAATTTTTTCCGCGGTTGCCTGGTGGATGAGAAAATGCTGGCCCAAACTTTTGCTCGGCCTTCGGCCAAGTGTCTTCAGCGCTTGCTGAGGCGAGATCATACTCCCCGCTCCCAAGCCCGCCACGGGGCTTTGCGGTCTATCTATTCGCCCTTGTCATCAGTATCTTCCGTAGGTGGACTGGATTCTCCCTGAAAACGAGGCGAACTGGTGAACCTGTAGGTCAGAAAATAGGTTAGCACGGCGGGCACGATTCCCAAAAGCACGCCGCCATGCAACATTGCCACCGTCACATGCCCCCCCATCTTCATGATAGAAAACACTGAGTAATTCGTGGGCAAGGTCAGATCTGACATTCCCAGGACGAAAGTCCCGAGACGATAGCTGCCGTAATAAAAAAGGGGAATGGTCAATGGATTGGCCACCCAAACCCCCATGGCGGCCGCGAGCTTGCTACCCCGCAAGGCTGCGGCCAGGGCTACGGCCAGCACTGTGTGTATGGGAATGGTTGGTGTGAAGCCAATAAAAACCCCTATGGCGAGCCCCAGCGATAGATCATGGGGTCTGCCGCGTAACTCCTGGAGCTTTCGCACAAACTCCCGCCACCAGTACAGTGGACTCAGCATTTCCCTGGTCGGTTTTCGTAATGACATAAGCTAGACAATGCACATTTACCATTTCTCATCTGGCATTGCTCATCTTACATGACACATTAGACGATAAGCGCAATGAAATTATCTCATCACAGTGAGAAATGGCCTAGCCCGGATGTTTCATGAATCACATTAGCGAGACCGTGAAACTGGAAAACCGCTTGTCGCAGATGCCGCTTGCGGTGCGGGACTGAGCGGCTTGTCTCGTCGAAGCTTTAGCGAAGACGGAAGCGCAGCGAGCGCGAATAAGATGGGCTTGCCACCGGGCAACCACAGGGTGTTGGACCTGAGGCGTACCTGACCGGTAGGTCGCAAGGTGCGACACCCAAGGACGCCAGGAAGGACGGCCATATCCGTGGTCGCAGCAAGTGATTCATGAATTATCCGGGTTACCCATGGGCCCAAACACCGTGTGTGCAATAGTTGCGGTAATATCTTCCAGCTCGAAGACTACGGCGTACAGCTCTTCAGTGGACTGTCCTGGATTAATGCAGGTGGTCTTACCGAT
>JASFGC010000196.1:0-6801 GCA_050123975.1 Syntrophobacterales bacterium
CATACTTTGGGTGGTAATCATCTCTGCTGGCAGGCTAATGTCATTGTAGCCTGCCATCCGGTTTCGATACCAATCCGACTCGCTGAGAAAGTCCCAGTGCATCGGCTCCTGCCGATACCCCACAACGCTCTCCGCCCAACCCTCCGCCGTGTCTTGAGAAACAGCTGGACTCACCAGCGCTTGAAGAACCAGGGGACCAGCGGTGTTTACGTTGATCTTGCCATCACTATAGACGGTGAGTAGGTCCTTGAGTCCAGGGTTGTCCTCTATACCCGCATAGAGCGATTCGCTCACACCACGAATGAGCTGAAGCTCAGCTAGCGAGGTAAGGGGACCGTTCTTGCATTCGTAGGGTTGCTCCAGACCTTGGTAGTAATCTGTCTCACCGCCAAACTCTCCCGTGGGCTCATCGTCTTTATCAAGCCAGTCTCTGATGGCCATGACCACACCCTGTGCTTCCTCTTCTTCCATCTCAAAGGGAGCATTGGTAAGCAAGCGAGTCAAAACCTGCTGGTAGACGTCCCGCACCTTCCCCTCTTCATCCACCAGATAGTTAATGGGAAACTTCCCCATCTCGTCCTCTACCCTTCCCTCCAGGCTCCCTGCTTCTGACAGATCCACAGGCAAAGCATCAGGTTTTGGCAAAAGGGCCCAGGGCTCTCCTACATGATCCACCTCATTCTCGGACAGGTCATTTTTGAGCAATGATATCGCTATATTGACGCCAGATTTGGCTAGAGCCTCGGCCTGGATGCCATCCTGAAGATGACGAGCCCCTGCCCTTTCCACCTGCATGGCTCGCATGCTCTCCAGTACGAACACCACGAGAATGGTGATCATAAGCAGGGCCAGGATGAGAGCAGCACCTGACTCTCCGAGTCTCAATTTCTCACTTCGCATTTGGCATTTCTCATTTGTTATGCATTAGTAAAGCGCCCGACGCTAGCGCGGCATTAGGTTGGAGGAGCGGCCCTGCGGGCCTTGAGGTTGGAGGCATTATACAATTTCTATGTCCGTTTTGTTGCCTCAAACCTCTAACCTCAAACCTCCACCGTTTCTTCCTCAATTCGCAATTCGCAATTCGCAATCCGAAATGTACCCTCTGCTTACTACCTCCCCTCCTCTTCCTCTTCCCATACTTGTAATGCAACCGTTGCGGTAAAGACCCTTGATTTCTCTCCTGCCAACTGTAATCGAATGCGGACCAACCGGGGAAGAAACCCTTCCGTCTCTTGTGCCTTGCTGTCCCATTGAGACACTGTCTCACCATCCTCATTCAAATAGGTAACGGTCAACGATTCCACGGTGTCTGCAAGCTCCACCGCAGTCTCTTCTCGCTCTCCAGACAAATCGACAAATGGTAGTTCCATGCGGACAAGCCTATAATATCGCTTGCTATCCGCCTGTTTTTCTAACACATAACTCACCTTGTTAATTCGCAAGTTCGGAAAGCTCCCATCAAAACCGAGATGCGCGGCTGAGGCGAATTCGACAACTGTTCCCTCCTCACTTTCACCATCCATGCCACCCTGAAATCGAAAGGGTGAATCCTCATTTTCTTTCTCTGTCTTTCTGTAATAGAGAGAGCTAAAATCATCTACCATTTGCATCAGGGCCAGCCGCCCTGCCTGGTCTACATCCCTGGCGCTTTCAACCTTCTCCGTTGTTTCCATGGTGCCGCTGTAAGCCCCGTACAGACTGCTCACCACAAGCGCAAGAATGGCAATGGCAATAAGGATTTCTAGGAGAGTAAAGCCGGAAGGGTAGCACAGCTCGCCTGGGGCTCGCCCAGCATTAGGTTGGAGGAGCGCTCGGCCCAGGCCTCGCTTGAGGCTGGAGGTTGTATAGAGAAGTCTTTTCTGTTTTTTTGCCTCTAACCTCAAACCTCAGACCTCCAACTTCTTTGCTGCTTTCCGCATGCTGTCTTCTGTCCTCTGTCGTCTGTCTCCTGCCCGCTGCCTGCTGCCTCCTGCCTCCTGTCCTCTTACTGCTATTCAACCAGCATGAACTCCTCAATTCTTACCTCTCTCCCAGCAACTCCTCCGCTCCGCTGGACAATTACAGCGATTCGCTCTAACCCTTCCACCTCTGTGCTGGAAGTCTCCACTTGCCAGGTGTAATCTGGATAATCTTCACCAAAGTCCCCCTGTGATTCACCCCAGTTGGCAACTCCCGCCGCTTCAATCTCCGCTAGCTTGCCTGCTGCCAGCAGAGAGGCCGTGGTCGTTTCCCTGCTTGTGGTCAAGGCATCCAGATTCTGCACATTGGCCTTGAGAATAGCCACCATAGCGATAGCCAGAATGGCCACCGCCACCAGCACCTCAAGCAAGGTGAAACCAGCACGCGAGCGTATTCCGCATAACGCATAGCGCATAGCGCATAGCGAGTCAAATGATTGAGTCGAACAGTGCTTGATCTTTTGACTAGAATTACTCATATAGCAAAGCATAATTGATAATTAGTAATTGATTTCGCCGTGTCTCCGTGTCCCCGTATCGCCGCGTCCATCCCCTCCGCCTCTGACCTCCAACATCTTCTCTGGTCTTTACCTTGTGCCTTGTGCCTTGTACCTTGCGCCCTGAGCCTTGTACTACACGTTCTCCTCCACATACCCTTCCCGGACCACCAAGCGGCCATTGAACGGTTTGACAAAGAGAGTTCGGATTTGCTTGCCGGGACCGGCTAGGTGAATCACTGCGGGTTCTACGAGACCTTTGGGATGAAAATGAAGAACAACACGTCCAGCTCGCTTATTTTCGTCGGGCAACTTCTTGACATCTATAAAGCGAACCTCTCCCGCCAGAGTTCGCTTCTTGACGGTTTTTCGATCAGCTGAGTCTCCTTCTTCAACAGCCGCAGCCCAAAAGCTATCTGTATCCAAGTCTAAGGTAAGTTCCCAGAGTCGGCCTTCCAGCATTGCCTGGCTTCTGGCATAGGCCACCGCCCCTGCCAACTTTCGGGAACTCGCTTTTAGATCGCTGCGAAAGAAAAAAGATGAGGCCTCGGGGAGCACCAGTCCAAGAATTACTGCCAGGATCACCAGAACAACGGCCAGTTCCACCAGAGTAAAACCGGACGGTTCATTCGATCTCCCAACTCTGCACGTCGGCATTTTTGTCTTCGCCGCCTTCCTCGCCATCAGCGCCGTAGGAGATAAGATCAAAATCGCCGTGCTCCCCTGGACTGATATAGATGTAATCGTTGTCCCAAGGGTCTTTGGGAATCTTGGGGAGGTAGCCCTTTGCCGGATACTTCTTTGGAATCTTGCCGATAGAGGGCTTTTCCACCAGGGCCTCCAACCCCTGCTCCGTGGTGGGATAGTCGCCGCTGTCTAACTTGTACTCTTTTAGTGCCGCCGAAATGCTTTCTATCTGTAATTGAGCTTTGACCCGCCTAGCTTTCTCTGGCTTTTCCATGAAACGAGGCACAATGAGTCCCACAAGAATGCCGAGAATGATGATGACTACCATGATCTCGATTAGAGTAAATCCTGATGCGGAACCGAACACTCTTGGGTAAACTCGAGACATGAGGCTTTCAACTGAGCAGGTGTCAACCGAAAAAGGTTCACCAGCACTGGGATGTGTTTCGCTCCCACGAGCTCGGTCATCGAGATGCATTTCCATCTTTACGCCTCCGAGATTAACTGTCGCCAACAGGCACCAATTCTATTTCAACTCTTCGATTAACAGCTCGCCCTGCCGGAGTAGTATTTGGCAGAAGGGGATCTTGCTCTCCCATGCTAATGGTTTTTATCTTCTCAGGATCAATCCCTTTGCCAACGAGGTAGTTTCGAACGATTTGTGTTCGCGTTCTTGATAGTCTCTTGTTGTATTTGCTTGAACCTACATTGTCTGTGTATCCGCGGATAACAATGTCATAGTCCGGACTGAGCGCAGCAATGGTGGCAAGTCTGTCAAGTTCTTCATATGCTTCAGATGCAATGTTTGACGTCCGGTAATCAAAATAGATGATCGGTTTGTAATTGGTATAAGAAAACGTTTGCTCAGCCTGCTCATCGTAGTCTGGCTCGACAACGGCAGCTTGTTTTTCTTCAGCAGGTATGCCCTCATCGCTGCTTTCTGCGAGAGACTCTTTTTCCTCCACATGGATTTTTTTGATTATGTGCTCATCTCCGCTGAGGAGAACAACACGATTGGGCTTGATCTGCAAGACCCTTACCTCCCCGATGAAATCCCCCTCATGAACAATCCTCTGATTGATCACGGCTATACTACGGGCCCGATTTTCGTCCCAAGCAATTGCACTCAACTCGAGAGCTGGCAGATCAGCCGCAACTGACAAAGGCTCTATCATAGAGGTTAGTTCGGTAGTCTGGGAGTCTGGTTGCAGCTGCGCCTCGTCATAGGTGACAACTGGTAATGTTCCCTCTTGCTCTACCACCACCCCATCTCCAGACTTATATTCCCGATTTTCCGCAAGTTGCGGTATGACGATAGGTTTTTTTATGAGCGTTCGCCGCTCCGCTGTCACCTGGTTCAGTTTTCCACTCATTATCGGCAGGTATTTGCTCCCCAAACCAAAATACCAGAGGCCAACGAAGACCCCAACACACAAGGCCATTGCCGTGCCTACAAAGGCAGTCCTCATTGACCAGTTGTTTGCGCGGGCGCCAAATAACGGCTGGTAGAGGGGGTCATCAGCCACACGGCTCACTTGTCTCCTTCCCACCTCTTTCTTGCCTCTCCGGTATGCTTCGTTTAAAGCACGTTCGGAGAGCTGATTTATGAGCCGTGGTGTGCCTTGCGACTTTTCCCATATGGTGTCCAAAGCCCCGGGGGAGAAGAGAGACTGATTCGTGCAACCAGCTTTTGCCAATCGATGGTAGATATAGTCGACGGTATTGGCACGATCCATTCTGGCTAAGTGATATCGAAGACCTATTCTCTGGCTTAGCGACTGCAACCGTGGCTGTTTGAGTGTATTTAAAAGGAGAGGCTGTCCAGCTAATATTATTTGTAGCAGATGACCGTCGGCAACCTGCAAATTGGACAGGATGAGAATCTCATCTAAAATGGGGATACCGAGACGATGAGCTTCATCCACAATAATGACCACAGGGTTTTTTTTGCTTTGTTGCAGCAAGAGGTAGTCTTGGAGTTCCGCTCGATTACGCCTTCTTGACCCATCTCCAACGGGAATACCCAGTTCTTGATTTATCGATTCCAAAAATTCGCTTTCAGTGAGAAACGGATAATTGAGATACGCTGATGAGTAGCCTTCGTGGCTATGGAGGTGGTAGCACATGTTTGTTTTTCCGGTGCCGACCTCACCAAGTAACAGCATAAGGCCACACCGGTCATGAATACCCCGGTTCAACGCAACCAAACCCTGCCGGTGGTCAGCCGAAAAATAGAAAAACAGTGGGTCAGGAGTATTCCCAAATGGCTTGCATTTTAGACCGAAGCGATCCCGGTACATGTCAAACCCCTTTTGAGGCAAGTGCCTAAAGTGTACTAAAATGATCTAAATTGCCTAAAGTTCTGTCTTGGTTTCCTTTCACCCCAATCCGAAATCCGAAATCCGCAATCCGAAATTGAACCTATCCCACCAGGTGGCTCATCTCAAAGATGGGCAAGAGTACAGCCAAAACTACGTATCCCACAAAAAATGCCAGAAACAGGATCATCACTGGTCCCAAAAGTGAAGTCAAAGTGGTTACGCTACTTTCTACCTCACTGTCAAAGGTATCAGCGACCTTGAACAACATTCCTTCCAGGTTGCCACTCTGCTCCCCCACCGAAATCATCTGAATGACTACCGGCGGGAAAATTCCACCGCGGGCCAATGGTGTGGTTATGCTGGCCCCCTCACTTATTTCTTGGCGCGCCTCCTCCATTGCTTGCCGCAGAATCACGTTGTTTACCAGATTGCTCACTATTTCCATGGCGCTGAGCAAGGGTACCCCATTGTTGAGCAACGTTCCGAGGGTCCTGGTAATCCGGGCGATAGCCACTTTTTCCACAATTGTACCCACAATTGGCAAGCGCAGTAAGAGCCGATGGTAACGACTCCGTCCAGCATCAGTCTTGACATAATAACGACCTGCCAAAAAAACAATGATGAGGACAAGTACCAGGGCAGGCCAATAGGTATGAAAGAACTCGCTCACTCCAATCAACACGGTCGTGGGCAGGGGTAAATCTTGCTTCATGTCCACAAAGATCTGGGTGACCTTGGGAATTACGTAGGCCATCAGAAACACTACCACGCCCAGGCCTACAGTAAGCATCAAGAGGGGATAGGCCAGGCTCGAGCGGACTTGTCTCTGCAAAGCCAACTGCTGCTCTCCAAAATCAGCCAGTCTCTCCACTACTAACTCCAAAGTACCTGAAGTCTCCCCGGCGTGGATCATGGCAGTGTAGACCGAGGGAAAAACCTTCGGGTGCTCTTGAAAGGCAGCCGCTAAACTCATCCCTTCTTTGACTCGCTCCCGCACCTGAGAAAGTACCTTGCGCACCGCCGGCCGCTTCACCTGCTCCAGCACGCCGCTGAGGGCAGAGACAAGAGGTAATCCCGCCGAAAGCAGGGTAGCCAATTGCCGCGTGGTATTCACCAATTCAGTTCTCCGCACTCGCTGCAGAGTGAACTGGACCTGAAACCGACTCGGCGTCTCACTGGACTCGCCCGCCTGAGTTTCTTCTAGATGTGTGGGATAGATGCCTTCAGACCGCAGCTTTTGTCGGGCCGTTCGTGAGCTGTCCGCATCAATAATTCCCTTGCGGTTCTTCCCAGCGCTATCGATGGCTACATACTCAAAAACCGGCATCTGTTCACCAA
>JASFGC010000197.1:0-6785 GCA_050123975.1 Syntrophobacterales bacterium
CCCGTCAAGGCTGTTCGTTCGCTGAAATGAAGGCTAACCGCAAATATCTAAAGCCTTGATCTAGACTCCTATAAATTTACATATCATACTTTAATTCACACTTTTGATCTTGAGACTAAACTACAATATCTTGGTTTGAAGTAAGAAAATGCGGGGTTCTTGGCTCCGCTTTCTTTTTCTCAAGATCTTGAGTTGAGCTTTTGGAGGGGAAGTGGGGATTAAGGGATGTAATATAAACTTTGGCTGCGACCCAATCGACTTTTGGATCGGTTGGGTTTTTTCTTGTCATGCACTCAGCGTTCATTCCTTTGTAATCTTTGTGCATCCTGTGGTGAGAAGTTAAGAATTGGAAATTTAATTCCTACTAAAAAAGTGTGGAATTTTGCCTTCTCCATGGTTACTATAATTCATGACCTTATTTGTTGACACCTGCGGCTAGCCAAGAACCCGAACATTTCTAACTACTGCCATTTTTGGGCTGTTGGAGGTTATGTTATGAACCAAGACGTCTGCGAGCCCTATATTTCAGCAGTTTCCAGCCGCCTCAAAAAACTAACTGAGGCCAACCACTCCCTGGCGGAGATCGAAATACTCGATGGGCTATTTCCGCGGCTTCTCGATCTGACCAAGGACGTGATGGCTGCAGAAGCTGCTTCGCTCATGCTCTACAATCCAAAACTTAATCAACTTGAGTTTGCCTCCATCAAAGACGATGTGGTGGGAGATAAGGAGCAGGATATCCTTAAAAGTTCCGTGAAGCTGAATATGGGCGAAGGAATAGCTGGCTGGGTTGCCGAAAACCGTGAGCCAGTCATCATAAAAGATGCACAAAAGGACCCCAGGTTTTCCAAGCGGGCGGACAAGAAGACGGGGTTTTCTACTCGAACAATGCTCTGCGTTCCGCTCATCCATCGTCAAGACCTGCTGGGCGTGCTCAATGTTCTTAACTCCAGGGACAAACCTTTTTTCGAAGAGCAAGATCTCGGGCTTTTGGAAAGCTTCGCAGACCTAGCCGCTGTGGCCATAACCCGCTCAAGGCTTCTCGAAGCACGTGTGGAGCAGGAAAGGTTTCGAGCCGAACTGAAGGCTGCGGCCCAGATCCAGAAACTCTTCTGGCCGGAACTTCCTGCTGTGGGCGACGGAAGCCATCTTTGGGCTGTTTCGGAGCCGGCCGCTTCTGTTGGTGGTGATTTATACGATGTGATCCCTATGCCAGATGAGAGCTGGCTGCTTTATGTGGCTGACGTCTCCGGAAAGGGACTTCCTGCAGCGCTGCTTATGGCGGCACTTTCCACCAAAATCCAAAGTGAAGCGCTCCTTCAAACTGAAGTGGATGAACTTCTCGATACCGCGAACAAGAGCATGTATGACCTGGCGTCAGAAGAAGGCTTTTTTGCCACTATTGCTCTCGCCAGGTATTGGACCTCGAGCGGAAAAATGCAACTTACGCTGGGGGGCCATTTACCGCCTTTGTGGATCGCAGACGGTACTATTGTAAGCCTGCCGCAATTAGAGGGAATATCATTGGGCGTCACTCCGGATGCTCATTACGAGAAAAAGGAAATTTCAATATCTCCTGGAGAATCTATTCTCTTTTTTACAGATGGAATTATTGAGGCGGAAAATGAGAGTCACGAACTGTTTAGCAATGATCGCTTGGCAGAATATATAAAGAAGACAACAGGGCCGCCTTGGGGCGAGGGACTGCTAAACGTCATACGTGACTGGCGGGGGAATGCGTCTGTAAATGACGATTTAACCATATTGGAGATTTGGCGAGATAGATAGGGGGGCAAGCCTAGGATATGCTAATCATACCTGCATAATTCCATTGTTCAGTGTAAGTGTGATTACCTGCAATCAAAACTGGCCCCTAGAATGTAAATTACATACTTCAGTCTACACTTTCTCTCCTGGGATCCCGTTCCCACATTTAGGGACAAATTGAGTTGTAATCCCTCAATCAGAACTCTTCAATCTACAATCTACTCTATGCTCTATGCCCTATGCCCTATGCTTCATACTCGTTCTTGACATGCCAGAACAATGCCCTTATGTTCTCCTCAAAAGGTAAGGAAAAACGACTTTTTCAACTAACCTTCTCGGTTAAGAGATCTTTGACCAGCAAACCCTGCTCAAAGATGAAGGCAAGAAACCAAGGAATTTAAGGATATTTAAATGAAAAAACAATATGTTACCTTTGTTCTTTGTGTAATATTCATTATCGGCTGTGCCACCAGTCCCACAGGAAGACGTCAGCTCATGATCGTCTCGGAGGAAACGGCTATTTCTGCCTCTAAGGAGGCGTATGTCGAGATGCTAAAACCCTATGAACAGCAGGGCAAGGTCGACAACGATCCGGTCTTGAAAGATCGTGTTTACAGGATTACCGAACGGTTGATTGCCCAGGCCATACTAATGCGGCCGGAGACGAAAGATTGGGATTGGAGTATAAAAATAATAGATGATCCGAAAACAGTGAACGCCTGGGCCATGGCCGGCGGTAAAATGGCACTTTATAGTGGTCTGGTGATACAGCTCAAACCAACGGATGATGAACTGGCCCAGGTCCTTGGACACGAGATTTCCCATGCCTTGGCCAATCATTCAGCCGAAAAGATGTCGGTTGCCATGGCCACTACCGTTGGTGTGGTTGCGGTGGGTGTCGCTGTAGATCGCAACAGGGGCCTGGCACTAACAGGGGCGGCGCTGGCCGCGGCGCTGGCTGTTCAGAGACCAAACAGCCGGGCGGCGGAGTCGGAAGCTGATCGTATCGGTATTGAGCTGGCAGCCAAAGCGGGTTATGATCCGCGGGCCGCGATCACCCTGTGGCAGAAGATGGCCCAGGTCGGCGGGAAAGGTCCCCCCCAATTTCTCAGTACCCACCCGTCACCGGAAAATCGTGAGAAAAAGCTTGCTGAATACGTCCCTGAGATGATGCCCTATTACGAGCAAAAGGGAGAGCGCCCGGTCTACAAGCTGTAGCCAGCGGTGTAAGACAGCTTGGAAGTCCTGCTATACTTCCTTATCTTCTAAATGTGACCTTCTTTGTTTTTCTTCTACGGTTTTACCATAGTAAGGCGGTGTTCCAGCCATTTGTCAGAAAAAGATCTTTTACACCTCCTTTGCTTGTTGTTCGCCAGTTTTACCAAAACGCCGTTCTCGCCGCTGGTAGTCAGCAAGCGCTTCCATTAACTGGGCCTCACGGAAATCCGGCCAGTATATTGGGCTGACGTAAAGCTCAGTGTAGGCCATTTGCCAGAGGAGAAAGTTGCTTATCCGTTGTTCACCACTGGTACGGATGAGCAAGTCCGGGTCAGGCATCTCTGAGGTGTAAAGATGCTGGGAAAAAACCACTTCATCTATTTCTCCAGGTTTTAATTGATTGGCCAGGCAGGCCTCCGCCAGCTTTTGAGCAGTTCGGACGATCTCAGTCCGGCCACTGTAGCTCAGGGCCAGATTGAGGAGCATCTCACTGTTTGCCGAGGTCTTGTTCATGGTGTCTACTAGCAACCGGTTAACACTTTTCGGCAGTTCTTGGATATCACCAATGGCATTGAGACGGATGGAGTGCTCCATCATCTCCTCAAGCTCAGATTTAAGATATCGGCTCAACAGCCTCCACAGGGCCTGAATCTCACGACCGGGTCGTTGCCAGTTCTCTTTTGAAAAAGCATACAGTGTGAGGATAGGAATGCCAATCCTGCGACAGGCTCTAACTATAATCCGAACAGACTCGGCTCCGGCACGATGTCCTTCTATACGACTGAGGTTGCGCTCTTGGGCCCAACGACCGTTACCATCCATTATAATGGCCAGGTGGTGTGGCAGCTTTTCCACATGAAAGCCATTGGTGGCGCGCTGACCAGAGGTAGTATTTTCTTTTGATAGGTCAGGAACGGTAGCCATTCGTCATTCCAGGCTAGATCTCAAGAATTTCTTTTTCTTTGGCTGCGCAGAGCTCGTCCACCTGAGAGATAAACTGGTCGGTAGTTTTCTGGACTTCATCCTGTGACCGATACAGGTCATCCTCGGTGATTTCTTTTTCTTTTTTGAGGTCTTTGAGCATTTCGTTGGCATCGCGCCGAATATTGCGAATGGCCACTTTGTTCTCTTCGCTCATTTTCCGCGCAACTTTGACCAGTTCTTTCCGTCTTTCTTCGGTGAGAGGAGGTATTGATATGCGTATGACTTTGCCATCATTTATGGGAGTGAGACCAAGTTCTGATTTCAGGATTGCCTTTTCGATATCTTCAATTGCCGTTTTGTCCCAAGGCTGGATGACAAGCAGGCGAGGTTCCGGCACTGCCAGTGAGGCCATCTGGTTGAGAGGAGTTGGGGTATCATAGTAAGAGACCCGGATTCCATCTAGGAGGGAAATGGAGGCTCTGCCCGTGCGCAGACGGCTGTATTCTCGTTTGAGTGATTCTATTGACTTTCCCATTCGGTCCTTCAAATCTTCGAATATTTCGTCAATCATGATCCTCTCCCTCCACGATCGTGCCAACCGGTTCACCCATAACAACCCTCTTCATGTTGCCCGGCTTTGTGAGGTTGAAGACGATTATGGGCATAGCATTATCCATAGCTAGAGAAATAGCAGTTGCATCCATTACTTTCAACTGCTTATGAAGGACATCCAAATGAGTAATCCTGTCTATTTTCTTGACACCTGGGGTCTTTTCCGGATCCGCCGGATAGACGCCATCAACCCTCGTGGCTTTCAGCAGGACATCTGCCTGTACCTCCATGGCGCGCAGTGCGGCAGCGGTATCCGTAGTAAAATAAGGGTTTCCGGTTCCAGCGGCGAAGATTACAATGCGTCCCTTCTCCAGATGTCGAATAGCGCGACGACGAATGTAGGGTTCTGCCACCGCTCTCATGCTTATAGCGGATTGTACCCGAGTCTGACCACCCATTCTCTCCAGGGCATCTTGAAGTGCTAGAGCATTGATGACCGTGGCCAACATACCCATATTGTCCGCCGAGGTCCGGTCCATGCCGCGAGAAGCAGCAGACAGGCCGCGAAAGATGTTGCCTCCCCCAATAACCACGGCAACCTCGACCCCCAGACTATCCACCTCGTATATATCTGCGGCGACCTTATCGATAACCTCGGGGACGATACCAAAGGGGGCGTCCCCCATCAGAGCCTCACCACTAATCTTGAGAAGTATCCGTTTGTATTGAGCTTCAGGCATAATCCCTTTTCAGTGTGCTGGTTCAAGGGCCAGACTTTGTTATTTTCGGTCTCGATCCTGGTAACATCCCCAGAGAAATCCGAATATCGAAATTCGAAACAATTTTCAAATAACCAAAATTGTCCTGCGGACTCCCCACCCTGCGGGCGGGTCCCCAGTTTCAAATGTCCCAAACACTGGGATATAGTGTATTAGCTTCTTTTGTTTTGAACATTTGAACATTTGAATTTCGAATTTGTTTCGGATTTCGTGCTTCAGATTTCGGATTTACCGTTTGGTGGATTAGGCGAAGACAATCCACCAAACGGTGCTAGCTTGTCGAATCCTCACCTAGCTGATATCGGATAAAGCGGCGCACCAAGACATTTTCCCCGGTTTTGCCGCGAAGTTCATTTAAAAGGTCTTCGATGGTGATGTCAGTGTCGCGCACGTAAGCCTGTTCTAGAAGACAAACCTCCTGATAGAACTTCTTGAGTTTGCCGTCGACAATCTTTTCTACAATTTTCTCTGGTTTGCCGCTGTCTAAGGCCTGAACTCGGTAAATCTCCTGCTCACGTGCCACAATTTCTGAGGCCAGATCTTCGCGTTCTATTGCCAATGGGCTGGTTGCGGCAATGTGCATGGCGAGGTTTCGGACAAAGTCCACAAATGGTTCACTTTTCGCGGTGAAGTCGGTTTCGCAGTTTACTTCCACCATGACTCCAATTTTGCCACCAGCGTGGATGTATGAATGCACCATGCCCTCACTGGCGGATCTGCCTGCTCGCTTTTGAGCTACTGCGAGACCTTTCTGTCTCAGGTAATCAACGGCTTTCTGCATGTCACCCTGGGTTTCCTGGAGTGCTGCTTTACAATCCATAATCCCAGCGTTGGTTTTTTCCCGCAACTCTTTCACCATTGCTGAAGTTATCTGCAATTTTTTCCTCCTTCAAGGTCGCTTATTCTTCCACAGGATTGATAATCTCGATCTCCGGGCCGCCTTCTTCAGCAGAGATGGCGGTGCCAATCAAAGCAGCTTCGGCTTCCGCGTCAGTAGACGCTTTGTCCATTGCTGCCTGAAATTGCTCTTCTCTTTTCTGTTTGCCCTCTAAACATGCATCCGCGACTCTGGAAGCAAAGAGGCGGATAGAGCGGATGGCGTCGTCATTTCCCGGAATGATATAATCGATAGGATCGGGGTCGCAGTTGCTGTCCACAATCGCAACGATGGGTATGCGCAATTTGTTGGCCTCTGCTACGGCTATATTTTCACGCCTTGGATCCACTACGAAAACAGCACCTGGCAGTCGCTCCATGTCCTCAATGCCTCCCAGGTTTCTATCCAGTTTCATCATCTCCCGTTCCATTTGGAGAATCTCTTTCTTGGGAAACTTGCTGATGCTGTCATCCTCTTTCATGGCTTTAAGCTGTTTGAGTCGGTCTATGCTCTTCTTGATGGTCTGGAAGTTGGTGAGCATGCCGCCAAGCCAGCGGTGGGTGACGCGAAACATGCCACAACGCTCTGATTCCTCCACAATTGAGTCCACTGCCTGTTTCTTGGTGCCGACAAAAAGCACGGAATCTCCTGAGGCTACCGTATCAATT
>JASFGC010000198.1:0-6765 GCA_050123975.1 Syntrophobacterales bacterium
ATGGTGGTGGTGGTGGCGTTACGCATGTACGGCGTGTCTGCTCTGTCATAGATTGATCCGGGATAGTTGGGGAAGTTTCCTCTCTTCTCGGCCAGCGCAGCAGAAGCAGCCTTTGATTCACGCTGGATGAAAGACATTACCTGCTCAGACATCTGGATGGCTTCCTCGGAATTGTATGGAATTCCGAGAGCGATCAGCAGGTCGGCAAATCCCATTACTCCCAGGCCTATTTTGCGGTTGGCTTTGGTTTTCTCCTCAATCTGTGGTAGCGGGTAACGATTTACGTCAATTACATTGTCCAGGAAGTGTACACTTGTCCAGACTATCTCTTTTAGTTTATCGAAATCAACCTGGCCGTTATTCACCACTTTGGTAAGGTTGATGGAGCCCAAATTGCAGGATTCATAGGGAAGGAGCGGTTGCTCGCCGCAGGGGTTGGTTGATTCGATCTCACCCACATGGGGCGTGGGATTGTCGCGGTTGATGGAGTCGAGAAAGATGATCCCCGGTTCGCCATTTCTCCAGGCACAATCAACGATCTTCTCGAAAACTTCCCTGGCTTCTAACCTCTCGACTCTCTCGCCCGTGCGGGGGTTGATTAGTTCGTATTCCCCACCCTCCTCCATGGCCTGCATGAATTTGTCGGTGAGCGCCACTGAGAGATTAAAGTTGTTCATCTTGTCGTTATCTGTCTTGGCAGTGATGAAAGCTTCCGCATCAGGGTGATCTATCCTCAGGATACCCATATTGGCGCCACGCCGCGTACCACCTTGCTTGATGGTCTCGGTAGCCACGTCGAAAACTGTCATAAAGCTGATGGGACCACTCGATACTCCTTGGGTGGAGAGCACTTTGTCGTTTTCCGGTCGTACACGAGAGAAAGAGAACCCGGTGCCGCCCCCGCTCTTGTGAATCATGGCTGTATGCTTGATGGCCTCGAAAATGCTCTCTATGGAGTCCTCCACCGGCAAAACAAAACAGGCAGAGAGCTGTCCTAACTCCCTGCCTGCATTCATCAGGGTAGGTGAGTTAGGCACGAGTTCCAGCCGGGTCATCAAATCATAGAAGCGTGCCGCAACTGTATCTACATCGGCCTGCGGATCGTAGATCAGCTCGGCCTTCGCCACGGCGTCTGCGACCCGACGGAACATGTCTGCCGGCGTTTCGGTGACCTCGCCGTACTCATTCTTTCTTAGATAGCGCTTATTCAAAACTACCAGAGCGTTTTCCGTGAGTACTGGATCGTTTGTGCTTTGTTGGGGGGCCATGGTGTCTCCTTGCCTTGTTTGGCTCCTTTTCTCTTAGATTAATTCTACCATGTAGAAAAGACAGGCCCAAGTGCAACTTGACTGCAAAAAAGGAAGCTTCTTCGTCTGCGAGGTGCATAATAATAAAGGAGCCCTTAGTGGAAGTCAAACCCATTTTTTGGTCCGTAGTCCGTAGTCCGTGGTCCGTTGCAAAAAACCAAATTATATTAATTTTATTATATACTTATATAATTAGCATGTAAACAATATTAGCTATCAGCTTTCAGCCGTCAGCGATCAGCTGGAAACTGTATGAGCTTCGTTTCATTTGTTGTACTTTAAAATCCGAAATCCGCAATCCGAAATCCGAAATTAATTCCCCATGCTCCATGCGAAATGGTCTTGCAAAGGGTGACCAAATGGGATAGATTAGCCTGCTGAACATTGGTGCCTCCCTTACTGCTCACGATTCGTCACCATTGTCTCGGGCTGCATCTCCCTCTTGCCGCCCTACCATCGGGGAAGCGATCTATGCAGTTCCGCAAAAAAGATTTACTCGGTATCAAACAACTAGAGCCTGAGGAAATCAACCTCATCCTTGAGACGGCGGAGACTTTCAAGGAAATCTCCACCCGACCCATCAAGAAGGTCCCCACCTTGCGGGGCAGGACTGTAGTCCATCTGTTCTACGAGCCCAGCACCAGAACTCGAACCTCGTTTGAGATTGCGGCCAAGCGGCTAAGCGCAGACACCTTTAACATATCTGCCTCTACCAGCAGCATTGTCAAAGGTGAAACCTTGCTGGACACCGCAAAGAATCTAGAGGCCATGAACCCTGACGTCATTGTGCTTCGTCACTCCGCTGCCGGTGCCCCCCACCTGCTGGCCAAGCACGTTCAGGCTTCGGTAATAAATGCCGGTGACGGCATGCACGAACATCCCACCCAGGCCTTGCTCGACCTTCTCACTATCAAAGACAAGAAAAAAACCATATCCGGGCAAACCGTTGCCATCATCGGAGACATTGCTCACAGCAGAGTGGCACGCTCAAATATC
Organism: Syntrophobacterales bacterium; assembly: GCA_050123975.1. GTDB lineage: Bacteria > Desulfobacterota > Syntrophobacteria > BM002 > BM002 > BM002. The sequence continues at coordinate 2,304 of JASFGC010000198.1, forward strand.
TGGGCCCTCACCAAAATGGGGGCTCGAATCCTGGTGGCCGGTCCGACTACCATGATGCCGCACGACCTGGACAAATTGGGCGTTGAAGTTTTCTATCGTCCCGAAGATGTCATTCCCGAGGCGGATGTGATCATGATGCTGCGGATCCAGCTGGAGCGGCAAGGTCAAATGCTCCTGCCCAGCCTGAGAGAATATGCTCGTGTCTTTGGCTTAAATGAAGAAAAACTGTCCCAGGCGAAACCCGATGTGCTTATTATGCATCCCGGCCCAATTAACCGCGGTGTGGAAATCAGCCCTTCTGTGGCCGACGGACCCTATTCGGTTATCCTGGATCAAGTAAACAACGGGGTCGCCGTGCGTATGGCTCTGCTGTATTTACTCATAGGAGGAGAAAAAGATGAGTAAGCTCATCCGTGGCGGCAGAGTTCTCGACCCAGCAAGCGGTTTAAACGACATGCACGACCTCCTCATTGAAGGAGGCAAGATCATTGACCTCGGTCCTCCGGGTACACTAGAGAAGAAATCAGCCTCCGCGGAGGTCATTGATGCAGATGGCCTTTGGGTGGTACCGGGACTTATTGATCTGCACACTCATCTGCGGGAGCCGGGCGAGGAATACAAGGAGACTGTTCTAACCGGTAGTCAGGCCGCAGCTGCCGGAGGTTTCACCTCTATCTGTTGCATGCCCAACACCAAACCGCCAAATGATAATTCTGCGGTTACCGACCTTATCCTTCGTCGTGCAGCCGAAGCTGATCTCGTGCGAGTCTTTCCCGTAGGAGCCATCAGTCAGGGCCAAAAAGGTGAAATGCTGGCCGAGTACGCTGAGCTCAAGGAAGCAGGAGTTGTAGCGGTCAGCGACGACGGCATAGCGGTTATGAACAGTCAGCTCATGCGACGGGCTTTGGAATACGCCCAGGTATTTAACCTGCCGGTTATCAGCCATGCCGAAGATCGTGACCTTGCTGGCGATGGGGTAATGCACGAAGGGCTAGTTTCCACCCGTTTGGGCTTGAGGGAAATCCCCAGCGCCGCTGAGGACGTAATGGTTTTTCGTGATTGTAGTCTGGCAGAGCTCACTGGCGGCCGTGTGCACATAGCTCACGTCTCCAGTGCTGGAGCAGTAGAGCTGGTCAGGCAGTTTAAGGCAAAGGGAGTACAGGTTACCGCTGAAGCTACTCCACATCATTTCACTCTCACTGATGAGGCCCTCGAAAATTTTGACACCAATCTCAAAGTGAACCCACCAATCCGCTCCTCCGTTGATCTAACCGCGATTCAACAAGGTCTTGCCGACGGTACTATTGATGCGATCGCTACCGACCATGCCCCCCACAGCACCATAGAGAAAGACGTGGAGTTTGACTACGCCGCCTTTGGCATGATCGGTCTCGAGACCGCCCTCCCTCTGACCCTGCGGCTCGTTGATCAGGGATTGCTCAGCCCGCTGGAGGCAATAGCAAAATTGACCAGCAATCCCGCCCGCATTATTGGAGTTGACCTGGGACGACTGACTCCTGGGCTTCCTGCTGACGTCACCCTCATTGATCCGAACCGGGAGTTTACCGTCGACGTCAACCAGTTTCGCTCCAAAAGCAGAAATTCGCCTTTTCAGGGCTGGCAGCTCAAAGGGAAAACGGTCATGGTCTTTCGGGATGGCAAGACAATATTTACAGAGGAAAACCCAAGCGGTTAGGTACTATTCTTGCAAGGAATTCCAAGGGCACTGAGAACCAGATCCTAAGGCTTCAATAGTGTGCAGCCCCAACGTCAATGTATGGTACGTGATAGGTGAGGTGAGATTGCAGCTTATTGAGGAAAGCGAAATCCCACATTTCCCATCCATACGCCAAGCTTTATCTTATATCCGAGATTACAGCCACTATCGGAGGAGACTGAATCAGAATGGCCAGCATCCTTGTAGTTGACGATGAAAACAGCATGAGAGAATTTCTGGAAATCATGCTGCAAAAAGAAGGCTACCAGGTGGCTACTGCGGCCGGTGGTGGCGAAGCCATAAATATACTGAAGAAGAATGGCTTCGATCTGGTTATCACCGATATTCGGATGAAAGAGATCGACGGCCTCGAGGTGTTGAAGAAATGTAAGGAAATCCATCCGAATACGGTGGTTATCATGATCTCTGCTTATGCTAGCACCTCCACTGCCGTGGAAGCCATGAAGTGGGGAGCCTACGACTATTTGCCCAAACCTTTTAAGGTAAAGGAAATTAAAACTGTTATCCAGGACGCCTTGGCCACCGCCCAGTCACAGGAGCCCGAGGAAGAGGCTGCAGCAGATAAGGCTAGTGCCACTGATTACCACGGTATTGTTGGTGAAAGCCCTGAACTGAAAAAGATCCTCGAACTTATTCCTCGCATTGCAGCCGCCACCAGTAACGTTCTCATTACCGGAGAATCAGGAACCGGTAAAGAGCTGATCGCCAAAGCTATACACCGTGAAAGTCCTCGGAAAGACAAGCCTTTTGTGGTGGTCAATTGCGGCAGTGTGCCCGAAACCCTGATGGAAAGCGAACTTTTCGGACATAAAAAAGGCTCATTTACTGGGGCCACTGCAACTCGCAGTGGCCTTTTTGAAGCAGCCCATCAGGGAACCCTTTTCCTTGATGAAATGGCAGAGCTTCATCCTCCTGTGCAGGTCAAGCTTCTCAGGGCCGTTCAGGAAAAAACCTTCAAAATGGTGGGGGGCAGTGAGGAGATCAGTGTAGATGTGCGCATCATCAGTGCCACCAACCGCGATCTTGAAAGCGAAGTGATGGACGGAAAGTTCCGCGAGGATCTTTACTATCGGCTCAACGTAATTAACATCCACATGCCGCCCCTCAGGGAACGTCCTGATGAGATTCCCCTGCTGGCCCAGCATTTTCTGGAAAAGTACAGCGAGCAAATGGGAAAGGACATCAGGAAGATTTCTTCCTACGCCATGGATCTTCTCAAGAGCTATAATTTCCCCGGTAATATTAGAGAGCTGGAAAACATCATCGAACGAAGCGTCGCCTTGGAGGCCTCTAACATAGTCCTTCCCGACAGCCTCACTCTCTCCAGTTTCAAGCAGACCCAGGTACAATCTAAAACCGAGTCTGTGTCGCTGACAATGCCCCAGGAGGGAATTGATCTGGACAATGTCCTCGGCCAACTGGAAAAGGACCTTCTGCAGCAGGCCCTCGAGAGGACGCGGGGGGCAAAACAAAAGGCCGCTGAACTGCTCGGCATTAGCTTTCGCTCCTTTCGCTACCGTCTGGCCAAATACGGATTAGGCGGAGATGACGATGCGGCGGAAGAAGAGAAAAAAGTCGAGTAGTTACCTTCCATTCACATTTCCTGCTTTTCTTAATCTATTTCCCTACCTTGTATCTAGTACAGACTCTCGCCGTCGGTTATAATGAGGGCTCATCCAAAAACCGGGGTTTTCGGATGAGCGCCATCAGCGATCAGCTATCGGCAAAATACATTTGAAAACATCAGCTTAGGCCGACCGCTGACAGCTGAGTGCTGATAGCTCCATCCGGGAATCTCTGATTAGCGGATGGACACTAATTCGAACGGGAATCTATGAACCAGTCCAAAAAACTATCCCGGCGCACGTTTTTGGCCCGAGCCGGCGGATCGCTTGTAAGTATCGGCCTGCCAGGGATATTTGTGAAGCTGATGGATCTTGAAAACCTCGCCCTGGCAGCAGAGATGAGACCTGATGGAAGACCGCGTCTTCCCCCAAGTCAGCAGGCAGTAAAAAAAATTATTGATATGGGTGGCGTTCAAGGAATTGCTGATAGCAAGAACTGGAGACTGCAGATTCATGGCGAGGTGGGAAGACCAACCACCTTGAATTTTCAGGAGTTTCTCAATCTACCCCAGGTGGATCTTACCTGCGACGTGCATTGTGTCACCGGTTGGACCTTGCTTGATTCCCAGTGGGGTGGCGTCCGACTGACAACAATTATGGACCTGGTCAAGGTCAAGGAAAACGCCCGATTCGTCATTTTTGAGGCAGCAGCTGGTTATACCAGCAACATTCCCATGGGTGAGGCCCGCAAGGAAAACGTTATCTTAGCTCACAGTTTTTTTGGTAAAGAACTTCCTCGGCCACATGGGGCCCCGGTGCGTGCCCTAGTTCCTGACCGCTATTTTTACAAGAGTGCCAAGTGGCTGGAGGGCATCAAATTCACAGCCCAAGACCAGCCCGGCTACTGGGAGAGACGAGGCTACAGCAACTCTGCCGATCCCTGGAAAGAAGAACGAATGGAATAGAAACGAGACCATTCCCACAAGCTTGCCCCTACGCATAGTTCTCTCCGCCTTTACATTGTATGAGTAAAAAATCCGAAAACTGACTGGAGGTATCAGATGTCAGGTGTCAGGTGTCAGGTGTCAGGTGTCAGGGAAGAAAAACAAAACAACTGAAACCTGAACACTGAAACCTGAAACCTCTTTTTTCGGCAAAC
>JASFGC010000199.1:0-6731 GCA_050123975.1 Syntrophobacterales bacterium
AGAAGTCTGTGGCTACCTAATCGCCGGCTGCTGCCATAGAAATGTCAGCGCCACTATTTTGAAAGTTGCCGTTCATCCAGAGCACAGACGGAAAGGCATTGCCACAGATCTCTTTCACAAATTGGTGGAAATATTGAAGGATAAGAATATTACTGAAATCGAGGTAATTGTTATTGACGAATGCAAGCCGGCGATATTGTTTTATAAAAAAGTAGGATTCAAGACTGTATCTACCATTCCGCAACCCTCTAATAATGACCTGCACGAGATGAAACTCACCATAGGATGAGATGTAGCTGGCATGGTACATAGGGCGGAAGGCCACGAGGCACTATGCACTAGGCACTAGGCACAAAGGGAGGACGCGGAGACATTTTTCCTGACACCCGAAACCTGCTTGCCACGCCGTAGCTCAACAGAGCGTAGGCGGGACACCTGAAACCTCAATTCTAACTCCTGTCTCCAGACTCCTGAATTCTTTGTTTTTTACCTCTTACCGCTCACCGTTTACCGTTTACGATTTGACTATTTGACCAATTGACTAATTAACAAATTCTCTGCAATATTTTACAACCCGTGTATCGAAATGATATGGTGTCGTGAAAGGATATTGACGAGGGGCTCCATTAAATAGATTGGAGGGTGAGATGTCGGAAGAATTGGAAAAGCCAATGAGTCAGGATACGCTTGGGACTCTGACGCAAACCATAACTGTGAAGAAAAAGCCTCTCCCGGAAGGTGCCCCTGACCCCAGGCCGAAAGTGAAGTATGTGACCATCAAGGAAACGTCGGTTCTCAAGATCCTAGGGGCAGTTGTTGACGCCCTTGAACAAAAAGGCTTGCAAGAAAAGGCCGATGAATTGCGAATGTTGGTTCTCGGTGGCAGCTGTGAGACACCCTTCGATGCCTTGGGGCTGATCGGGCAATATGCCCGCCTAGCGATTGTAGATGAAAGAGGTAATGAGATAGGAAAGGTGGGATAAAGTAAAGAGTGCGGAAGTTTGCTGAAGTCATCGCATTTCGGATTGGGGATCTCGGATTTCGGATTTAAATTAATGAAGCTCAAACAAAAAACTTATTTCGAATTCCGCAATCCGAATTCCTAACTCCGCAATTCCAAAAGTAAATGGCGGTTGATGCGGGGCCGCAGCCCCTGTATCAGTCGCCTTTTTGTTTACCCGTTCAGTTTAGCCGTTGAATTCATATCCAGGGGAAAAAAGTTGTGTGGTTAAGCGAAAATGACAAAAATGGCACTTTTATTGCTTAAAATTTTGCCGCGAGCAAAAGATAATGAGTTCGGGAACCTAGCCATGAAAGACGCATTTTTGTTCTTATCCCAAGGTTCGGGCCCTAGCACAGGCTATCCTCTGCTAGGCGAAGATACCATTGGGAGCGATCCCGAGAATACCATCTGTATTGCTGACGAAACTGTATCACCGAACCACGCCAGGGTTAGCTTCCAGGAGGGGGCCTGGACTGTAGAGGATCTAGGAAGTGATACCGGCATTATCTTCAAGGGCAAGCGCGTGAACAAAATAGTGCTAGCCAACGAGGATACCTTTCAGATAGGTAGTTTCACTTTTCGCTTCACAGAGGCAGATATTCCTGAAGCGAGAGATCAGTTTTTCGAAACCGTAACAATTTTATAGGATTACGTGAGAAATAGGGACAATTCTTGGTCCCTGGATTCTGTTAGTCACATAGTGCGGTTCGACCTTTTCTTGCTTTCCACTTGAATTTTTCCTCTATGCAGCACTGAGATATCTGACAACTGAAGGATTTGATATTATTGTCTCAATGACTACAGGCAGAAGACCTGAACAGGCCTCTGCATCAACTTGGGCGCTATGATGAGCGATGATCTTTTTGGAGTAGCCATTTCCTAACCGCACCACACACTCCATGGACGCCGTGTATTTGAGTATCTTATTTCTTACCTCGGCATGCGTTATCCGTACACTTATTTTCTTTCTTGCCTTACGGTCAATCTTTGCACCTCTATACTCTAAACTACGCTCGAGTCCATAGGTCAATTGCTTTCCCCAATCTCTGAGATCGGATTTCAAATTTGTACCAACTTTTTCTACCATACTGGGAGTTGCATTATGCACCCAAACCCTACCATTGACAGAAAATTTGGCTCCAGAATATGGACTGAATGAGTAACCAGAAGGGACAAAATCACGTGAGGCACATCCTGCAATAACAACACATGTGACGATTAAAAGTAGTCTTTTCATCAGACCCCCTCACATCTTTAAGAATAACGTGTTCACCGTTGTCTTTCGTTCTGAATGCATTGATATTTTGCAAGTATGATGCCGATGAAAGCAAAGAAACCCGGCTTTGGACTACCCCCTTGACGCAAAGCGCTAAGCGCAGAGCGCAAAGCGTGAGGTAATCAGTAAACGGTGAACGGTAAACCGACAATGCGCTGGCTCTGCTGCTGTTCACCGTTTACCATTTCCCGTTTACTCTCTTTTTTCGCTATGCGCCATGCGCTATGCTCTCTGCGATCTGGACTGGCCTCAAAAACCAGATTTTCAATGTTGAACAAAAAAGAGAGAGCCACAGGAGTTTCTCCTGTAGCTCTCATGACGAGGCAGCATTACGTTCGCGTCTCTGATCTACGCTGTTTAAATTTTGTTGCCCGCTCGTACCGTATCGGCTGGCGCTGGAATCTCTTTTTTTAGTTTAGAACCAATATCCGAATGGTTCTTTATTTAGGTGTTAGATTCAGCTTTCTCAGCGTAACGAGCACTGCAGGTATGTATGCTCACCTCGTTTCATATAGAGAGAAGCAATTCGTATGCCATGAAGCCCGAAAGATTAAATGTAGAAATAGCAATATAAAATCAAGATGTTACTGGTTCGATGGATTCGCGGTCTCTTCTTTTCCCTCGGGAACACTGGCGAAAAGGCCAAATGGGTACTTGCCAAATAGCTAGTCTGAATATTGAATTTTTACCCTAAAGCGGCATTAAGCGACGATCTTTGGCATTCCTCTCTCTAATATTACTACTTAATTCTGGCAAACGATTTCTCCTAACCATTTATGAATACAGAGAAAATATCTCAAACTGGCTATCTGGCATGATCTTTTCAATATGTGGAGGTAATGTATGACATAATTAACCGACTATGTAAAAAAGGTGAGAGTTCGTTATGAAATCAGCGACATTAAAGATTAAGAATTTGGCTTTAGATATTGCACTAATCTTGGGCTTAATTATAGGCGCAATTGTATTAGCAACTCACAGTCTCAATACTAAATTCCCATCTCTATTCTAAAAAAGGGCAGGGCGAAAGACAGCTGACAGCAGGCAGGGAGCAGCTGGCAGAGGGACACTGCATAATGCGCAAGGGAGCTTACTGCGTGAGCCAGCGAGACGGGCGAGACGAGAGGTCAGGCGAGATGGAAAGAATCATTCGGTTTGAAGCATAGGGTAAATTCGAGATCGTTAACTCTATTTTTTTCTTCTGCCTGTTTTTCTTAAATCCGCAATCCGAAATTCGCAATCCGCAATCTATAGTCTACCCCAGGCGACATACTTTCTCAGGTTTTCTTCCAAGGGATTGTCGAGCACGCGCACCTTGGTGTGATCTGCACAGGGAAATTCCTGTTGACGGGCAGGAACAGGAATGGAGAATAATTCCATAGTCTCCTTTGTCATCCGAACCCTGATTGTCAGTGCTTCAAGGGTTATATTCTCGCGCCCCATCATAACGCAGCTTCCTGTTTCTCCTGACCTGGGCCAGCTCGTGTACCGTGCCATCACGCCTCACTGAATGCTTGTGCTCCCTGTGGGTAAGACTCGAAGGTGCCAGGACTTACCACAACCGTAGCGACATTTGATGTAAATCGGCAAAATCATCGCACCCTGGCAATCAAAGCCCGCTTCCCCCACATTGCACTCCAGACCACAATGGTGGCAAAAGTAGGCGTAACCTCCCGCAAAGCGAGCATCTTCCTTGTATTCAAAATTGTCTTTTATGTCAGCCAAGTTATCGGGCATGAGTTCGACACCTTACCAAGCTTTCCTTCAAAACGAGGTCATTACCTTTGGGATGCAACACTGATGCCATTTTATATTCCTGGAGCTGAAATGCTTTCATTGAGAGGTTTTTTTGTGTGCTCTCCTCGCGCTTGGCACTGGTCTTGCTTTCTCTTTATGAAGCAGAAACTGAGACCTCAGCAATACTCGTTGGTCTTACGCTAATTCACAAAACAAGGTTTTCGGGAGGAACAAATGAAGTTGATGGCAAGAATTGTCTTACTCATAATTCTCAGTTGCCTTGTAACTTCGGTCTCGTGGGCAAGAAAAGATGTAAAAAATTCTGTGGTGAAGATATACACCGTATACAACACTTATGACTACGACAGGCCATGGCAGATGAAAGGCCAAGACAGCTGCAGCGGTTCCGGTACTATTATTGATGGAAAGAGAATTCTAACAAATGCTCATGTGGTGGCTGATCACACGTTTATTCAAGTCAGGAGAGCAGGGGATGCTAAGAGATACACAGCTGAAGTGGAAGTGGTCGCACACAGTTGTGACCTGGCTATTCTGAAAGTCAACGATGACTCCTTTTATGAAAACGCTGATCCAATTCAGATAGGTGACCTCCCGAGGGTCAGAGACAGAGTGGCTGTATACGGTTTTCCTGAAGGTGGTGATGAGTTGTCCATCACCGAAGGGGTGGTCTCAAGAGTTGAACACAATCTTTACAGCCACAGCTTTGCCCACTTGTTAACATGTCAGATTGACGCTGCGATAAACGAAGGGAACAGTGGCGGTCCAGTGATGAAAGAAGACCAACTGGTAGGTGTGGCGTTTCAGGCCATGTCACGCGAAGATGTGGAGAATATCGGCTACATGGTTCCGTCCCCTATCATCAAACACTTTCTGAAAGATATAGCAGATGGCACATATGACGGCATACCTGAACTCGGAATATCCACACAAGAGATGGAAAACCCTGACATCAGGCTACGATTCGGCATGTCCAAAACAGATACCGGGGCATTGATAAGTCACATTGACCCTGATTCCCCGGCAAGAGGCGTGCTGAGGTCTGGAGACGTAGTCCTTTCAATTGATGGAGTAAGAGTTGAAAACGATAAAACAGTAGAGTTCAGAGAAGGCGAGAGAACGCACTTGAAGTACTTAATCCAGAAAAAACAAATGAATGACAGCGTTAGACTCAGAATATTGCGCCGTAAGAAAGTCATGAATGTCGCGGCTAAACTCTCCACCCCTATTCATTTTTCGAGACTGGTGCCACACGAACAGTATGATGTGATCCCAACATATTACATCCTGGGTGGAATGCTGTTCGAACCAGTGACGCTAAATTACTTGAAGACCTGGGGCAAAAGGTGGATATTCAGCGCACCGGACGATCTAACGCATTACTACCTCTATGGAAAAAGAACAGATGATCGCAAGGAGGTCATCGTGCTGGTGGAAGTTCTCGCTGACGAGATCAACATCGGCTATCACGATCTTGACAACAGGGTGATTTCTCGTGTGAATGGCAAAAAAATCTCAACCATGGAAGATTTGGTGGCTGCTTTTGAAAATCACTCAGGTAAATACCACATCATCCTTGATGAGCGCGGCCACCAAATAGTCCTGGATAGACGCAAGGTTGATCAAAACAGCGAGCGGATTCTAGAGAGATACAGAATTACTGCTGATAGATCAGAAGATTTGAAAAGCTTATCAACGAGGATGAGTCACAGGCAGGGGTTTGACCCTGTCAACACAGTGGTGCAAATGGGGAGAGAGAAATAGGGATGGCGGAATGTGGATTGAGGAGTGCGGAATTTTAATGCGGTTTATTGCACTGCTATCGGGTCGCCAACTATTCCCTTGGAACGAAGATATTCCAGAAATAATGTCGCAGTGTGCTCTAACGAATCGAGGGCATCTGCCAATTCGGCCATGCTCAGAGATTGGGCCTTCTCCTCAACAAACCTCTGAATCGCCAGCCTCATAATTCTCTCGTGTGAATCGGTGGAGACAGCTTCCGCATCAATCTTGGGCTCAACTATTTGCCACAATTCTTCCTGGAGATCCCTCATGATCATCACTTTGCTCGGTTTACGCATATATGTTCCCTCTGAACATTCTACCTTTACCCAGCGCTGCACAACCATACCGGCTAAAATCCTCAGGTTCGCAGACAAAACGCTATTTTCTCTTTGAGTCCCCTCTATTAACAATGTGCAAATAGGTAATTCTAAATTGGACAGTATCATCTCCCCAATGCATCCACATATGTCCAATATGAGTCAGAACTTCCTATGTTTTGTACCTCCACCACTTTAGAACCCCGCTTTCTACTGAGAACCCGCACGCTCTGCCCGTCAAGTGTCTCCCAAACCAGACCCTGGTCTTTCAACTCTTCGATAGCCTTTAACTTTTCTCCTTGGCTGAGCGTCGTCAACTTTTTAAACACCGCCCTACTTGCTGCAGCGGGAAATCCACCAATCAAGCTGTACTCTATTGCATCAGTACTGGTGACCGGGGTAGAAACACGCAACCAATCGGGCACAAAATCCGGCACATTACCCCCTTGATGCCACCATGCCAGCCCAGCCAGAACCAGGGCTGCAACTATCAACCACTTTGGTATCTTCATGGTTTCGCCTTTGCTGTCTGGTGCCAGTTAACACAGGCCCTGTGCCTTAAACTCTGAGCCGCCCCTTAAGGCAGCCCATGGCC
>JASFGC010000200.1:0-6727 GCA_050123975.1 Syntrophobacterales bacterium
GAACTCAGTTTGAACATGTACCGGAGGATTGGAAGTGTCCGGCCTGTGGTGCCGGGAAAAAGATGTTTAGACCGCTAGCAGGCCCAGGTTCCGTTGCTGAAGAGGATTCTTAATATTTTCTGTTAATATATTTATAGGAAAGTTAATAATTTTGAAACCTTGCAGCGAATCCGTTCAGAAAACGCTTGATATGGTTGAAACCATGCTCGCACTTGCAGACGAGGGCGATGCTGTGCGCGAAGATGTGGGGTGTGGCATACTTTACGCTGTACTGCGTGATTCGGCTTATAAGATAAAAAAGCTGGCCGAGGCTGAGCGGGAAGCTCATAGCAAAAAAGGCTGGTGGGGAGAGTAATGAGGAGGAGATGAGACCATGGCTACCTTCAAGTGCACGAGTTGCGGTCATGAGAAAGAGGGAAGATGCAAGCCTCAGAAGTGCCCTGAGTGTGAAGGCAAGAAGACCTTTGAAAAGAAAAATTAGTGGCGACGGAGAGATTTGATGAGATTCGGGCCCATAGAACTCTACAAGAAGCTGCCACAGACCAATTGTGGTGACTGCGGCCAACCCTCTTGCCTGGCTTTTGCCACTCAGGTGGTGGGATACGGACAGGGACTGGGAGACTGCATTCACTTGGACGAGGCCACGCTCGCGGAGATGGCCAGGACCATTGGGGAACAAAGGGATAAAGGTATCTTTGTCAAGAAAGATAACCACAAGATAACTCGTGAGCATCTGAGGGAGAAGATAGAAAATCATGACTTCGAGGCGATCGCTCCGGGTTTGGGGCTGACATATACGACAGACAACGGTAGGGAGGCTCTGGAAATTTCTTACTTTGAGCGTACTGTCAGCATGAGCCGTACAGGTATTGTGGCCGGAGAAACAGAGGAGTTCGATCCCTGGGATGAGGTGCTTCTCTATAATTACATTTTTTTCTCCGGTTCAAAGCCACTAAGCGGTGAATGGGTGGGGTTGGAAAGTTTTCCGAACTCTTTACCCAAGCGCGTAGCGCTCGAGGAGGGCTGCCACAAACGTGTACAGAAGTATTTTGCTGGAGCTAGACCTGAGTTGGAAAGCGCCTGTCGCAAACTGGGAGGTATCCCGGTCTTGAATGGCCATAACGGAGATCTGGGGTTCAAGTTTACGCCACTGCCTAGAATGCCGCTTCTCCTACTTTTTTGGGATGAGGATCAGGAAGAGGGATTTGAGGCACAGGCTAAGATTCTTTTCGATTCGTCTGCCCTTGATTACCTGGATCTTGAAGGTCTAACGTTTGTGGCCGAGAAACTGGCCGATAAATTAACATCTATTTAAAAAGGAGAAAATTAATGTCTAAGTCAGAACAACATTTGAGGGATGCGTTTGCAGGGGAGTCTCAGGCCAACCGTAAGTATCTCGCTTTCGCGGAGAAGGCCGAGAAGGAGGGGTACCCACAGGCTGCGAAACTTTTTCGGGCTGCGGGGGCGGCTGAAACCGTTCATGCCCACGCTCACTTGCGCGCTTTAGGGGAAATTGGAACTACTGCGGATAATCTCAAGGTGGCAGTGGAGGGTGAGACCCACGAGTTCAAGCAGATGTATCCAGAGATGATCAACGACGCCAAAGAGGAGGGCAACAAGACAGCGGAGCGGAGCTTTGTCTATGCCAACGAGGTGGAGCAGGTCCATGCGAAGCTCTATCAGAATGCCTTGGACAACCTGGACAGTCTGGAAGAAGTGGACTACCATGTCTGCAGTGTGTGCGGCATGACCGTTGAAAATGAACCTCCGGATAACTGCCCGGTGTGCGGCGCACCAGCGAGTGCCTTTTTCAAAGTAGATTAGTAATAAACCCACAACCCATTGGGACCCGCAAGCGGGATTTTACTGCTGGATCTATTTTCGGGTCTCAAAGAATCACAACTCCCAAAGACAAGTGTCTTGTTGATTTGCCGTCGACAGCTGAGAGAGGAAGTAATCAGATGCTGAGCATAGAAGATATCAAGGAAAACCAGGAAATCATGGAGTGCCTGAATCTGGAGATGACTCCTGAAAAGGCGGTGGCCGTTTATCTGGAATGGGGAGCATTTACGGCTCATGGCAAGGATTTCGCCCGATCTGCCAACGATGCTAGCTGCTATTTTACTCTTGATACCTGGAAGTCACCGGCGAGGGTTGTTCTTGTAAAGCAGAGCACGGCAGAGGATGAAGTTCTAGGTGAGGTAGCATTACCGCCCGATCTTCTCGCCAGGGAGGTTGCATATTGGGGGGGCAGAAAGGGCACCTATGGTATTAGTGAAGAACTCAGAGACTGGATTAGCAAGGAACTGGACTTACATACAATGATTTGACCCAGAGGTGCACTGCTCGGTGCCAATGAGATAGTACTCGTGGAAAGAAAAAAAGCCAGCCTCTTGTAAGGCTGGCTTTTCTAGTAGGCAGAAACAAATATATTCGCCGACCCGTTCATAAAGCGTGGAAAACCTGCTCCTCTGAGCCAGGCCAAAGTTCGATGGGTTGACCAGGAAAGATGGCGAGCTTTTTTGGAGTACTGGTGAACTCGATTGCGGGTTTGGGAATGCGGATTGCGGAATTCTCAAGTGCTTTTCCAACTTTGTCTTTGTATTTTCAATCCGAAACCGGGAACCCGCCCAAAGAGTGGGAGTCCGCAGGACAAATCCGAGATCCCCAATCCGAAATGTGATGACTCCAGCAAACTGGCGCATGTGAAAAAGACCCCCGCAACCTTCTATAGGGATGGCTAAGTCATTCATGCGCGAATCATTTGCTACTGAATCGTCAATTCATCTTGACGAGATTTAGCAGGAGAAACTATTATCAAAGCGGACAAGAAATTGGCTCAAGGAAAACACGGGAGGTTCGAAATGGAAAAGCAGGAATTGATAGCGATGTTGAACAAGGATATGCCTGAGGAGCATGCGGCTATCCTCCGGTATCTGGTTCATAGTTACCTGGAAGGGGAGGACACTCCACTTGGTGCTAGCCTATTGTCTCGTGCCAGGGAAGAGATGTGGCATATGCACTGGCTCGGGATGATCATCGGCAGGCTAGGGGGCGAGCCCAATCTGACCCCGGCCCCGTATCCCTATGACCCCACCAACCGGGCGACCATATTCAAATCATATGTCGACTACGAGCTGAAGCTGGTACCACATTACAATGGTGAGGCAGACAAAGTTGATGACCCTCACATCAAGCGAGTTCTCCAGAGGGAGGCCTGGGAATCAGAATACCATGCCAGGAAGTTTCAGCGGATTCTGGACAAGATGACACCTGAGCAAGCAGAGGGGCTACCCGGCGAAGAAAACGAACTGCCGGAGGAATTCGTTGAACGACTCCAGGGGTTGGTGGCAAGTAAGTACACTGAAATGTTGCAGCACATCCGCTCCTCCTGGGTGTTCCAGCAGGAATCCATCGTTGGTTGGCAGCTCATGGATTTCTCCATGACCAAGATGAAGCAACTCGCCCACCTGGCCGAGGAGGTCGCCGAAAATGGTATCACACCGCGATTTGAAGCCGGTAAGATAGATAAGAGTGCTTCAGTTGGCGCGGCACTGAAGAAGGGCCTTGAGGATGTGCGAGGAGCTCGTCAGGAACACCTTACATTTCAAGGAGAAAGTGAGACTCAGAAACATTCGGGTCTCTTATTGGAGCTGGACCTTGCCCTCAAGCAGGAAGAGTACGAGGCTGCAGAGCTTGAAGACTGGAGCAAGAAATCATGAGAACGGGGTAGGTGGGCACTTTAACGAAAGACTAAGAGAGGAATCATGGAAGAGGGTAGAGGCCAGAGGAAGAGTCTCCGGGTACCAGTCAATCTGGATGTACGTTGCGATCTGCCTGACGGCTCCAGTATTAAAGCCAGGATCGTTAATCTTGGCACGGAGGGAATTTTCGTTAAATCAGCCACTCCGCTCAGCCCTGGAGATACCCTGACCATGGAATTTCTTTTGCCGGGCACTCTCAATTCAATCGAGTTGGTTGGCGAAGTAATGTACTCTCGTGTTCACGATGAAGGGCAAGGCCAGGATGAAGTTGTCCATGTGGCGGGTATCCAATTCTCTGATCTCAAAGAGCCGTATCACGGTATGATTCGAGATTACACGCTCAAGATGCTCAACAACGAGGAGTTATTGCGGAACGGCGGTATCCTCTTGGTACTTGATGACCTCCGCAATCTCCCACCCGAGGACCGTCTGAAGGCTTATCATATTTTGATCAAGAAAGGCTCAGGGCACTTTCGGTGAGGAGAGAACGATTTCAGATTTTGGATTTCGGATTGCGGATTTGAGAGAGCAGAGGGCATAGAGCATAGAGCATAGAGCATAGGAAAAGACAGTTGGCAGCAGCATTTTGGTACAAGGTGCAAGGTACAAGGTACAGGGAGGAGTAAAGAACAATAAAGGCATGATGCCCTGCACCCTGTACCCTAACTACTGTCTACTGTCTACTGACTACTGGATTCTGTGATTCTTTTTCCTGACACCTGACACCTGACACCCGACACCTCAGATTCCCACTTGAATCCAAAACCCCAGTACTCCAACACACCAATTATAAAAGCTTAAACACTTCCAGCCAGCCTTGTCGCTCTGCAGCAACGGTCTCGATAGCGCTGGCCGAGCCCGCTACCTTCACCAGCCCGCTCTGCTTCACCCCCTCTAGAACATCAGCAAAGTCTCTAAACTCCCCGACTGAGGTGTTGAGCACATGTTCCCGCAATAGTTGGCGTTTGTCCTCAGTTTCATCGGTGAGATATCGAACCATGGAAGTATATCCCTTGGCATCGGGGAGAAGATGTCTGTCTATCTCTCCAATTGTTCCGATGATACTTTTGGTAAGTTCATCATCAGTAAGGTCATTGGAACGTAAGAATTCTACTGTTTCGTCAAATGTTTCTATTGTCTTGATAAGATTGGGATCTCTGTAAGAGACAAAAGTTAGGGTGCCGGATAAATGATTGAATAGGCAGAAGGCACCGTAGGCTCCACCCTGGACGCGAACACGGTCCCACAACCAGGCTGTCCGCAGGTAGCGTGAGATTACATGCGCTGAGCCGTGCAGACGGTAGCCCAGTTCATAGAGATTTGCCCCTTTGCCCACGTAGTTAACCTGTGCCGGGATGATCATGCCTTCGAAACCGGCAGGCTCCTCAGGTGACCACTTGAATTCCTGGACATCATCTGCCGGCAATTCTTCTAGAAAACCATCTAGGTGAGGATTGAACTCCGACCAATCCTTGTCGTCGCAGGTGGCGTTGATGATCATGTTTTGCCGGCTAACCAGAGTTTGACGCATATGTTCCAGGCTGGCCAGTACGGAGGGCCAGTCCTCATCGACTTTGCGGGTGAGGTCTCGCAAGAAAAACAAATAACTGACGCCTTTCATCTGTTCGGCAACCCAGTCAGCCTCGCTAAAATGGGCCCGCAGCCTTAAGTTGACCACCTGATGTCCTTCGGGCACCAACCGCTGTTCATGCCGGGCCTTCTCCTCCATGACCATTTGCCGAAAGCGCTCCTGGTTGTCGAACTGAGCCGTGAGCAGCACATCCCTTAGAATGGTCGTGAGGTCAAGGCTCTGCGCCAGCATGGACTTGCCGCGAAGAAAGAGCCAGGACGCGTCTCTCTCTTCGCCACCGACGGCAGAGGTGAACGTTTGGGGGTGGATTCCTCCAGTTTTCCGGCCAATACGCTGCGTGAGTGTGACGAAATCTTCCTGCTCAGTTCCCATCTCGAGAAGAGCCCGACCAAAGAGAGGGACAAAAGGCAGGTAATGTTGCTTCATGGCGTGGAGGTTGAAACCCACGTCCAGGTAAACAATGGAACTGGTGGCTAGGTCATGAAAAAGAACCTTCGTATTTCTCTGTTCGAGGATGGTCAGGGGAATGGTCTTATTTCTCTTGTCCAAGTCGCTAAGCTTCAACATGGGAATGGTGGCCAAGGCCTCGGGCGAATCGGGGGCTTGCTGGATGCGCTTGAGTTCGTTGGTCTGATCAATGACAGTTTGAAGGTTCTCTTTGCTCATTGCCGTGCGGGCTGCAGCGAGGCGCTCTCGTTCTTCAGCCTCCTCCTTCTCGAGAAGGGTGGGATCAGGTTGAAGTATGAGAGTGGTGCGGTGTGAATTTTTCAAAAAGAATTTTTCGATCATTCCCTCAAAAAATGAAGAATCTGCTGCCAGCTGGGATTTTACCTTTGCAAGGGGGGCCTCAAAAGCAAGCAAGGCAAAAGGGTCAGCGTCGTAAAGCCAGGTAGTAAGTGCTCGCAACATAATGAGCAGGCCCTGGGGATAATTTCTTGAGTTGTTTTCCCGCAGACGGAATTCTACTGTATTGAGTGCTGCCTCTATCGTGAGGGGGTCAATCCCTTCTCTGGCCAGAGTGTTCAGGGTCTGGAGAACAAGGTCCTCAACACGATCTCCATTCTCTATGTAGATGCCCTTGAGCCCAGTTGAAAAATACATCTGCCGCAGTTCATTCTCGAGACCAACACCGGCCAGATCCTCGCCAAGACCTGAGTCAATCAGCGCTTTCCGTAATGGTGAGGCGGGCATGCCGAGAAGTATATAATTAAGTATTCTAAGGGCCAGGTTTGTTTCCGCATCGGCTGTCTCTGATAACAACCAGTTGATGGTGAGCATCCCTTTCAACTCGCTGCTTTCATCTGAGCCAGTACCAAAAGATCGAATAATACGTTTCGATTCTTTGAACGGTGGTTGGAGGGGTATGCTTGAG
>JASFGC010000201.1:0-6708 GCA_050123975.1 Syntrophobacterales bacterium
GGCGTTGAGCACGATGACATCAATGTGCTCTGTCTCGGGGCCCGGATCATAGGAGAGGAGTTGGCCAAAGAACTCGTCTCAGCGTTTCTTGCAGCCAGGTTTACCGGCGAAGAGCGACACGTTCGGAGGCTGGCTAAGATCAAGGAAATGGAGGCAGAGGGCTAGCAAGAGCTGTTCCGACGAGGTGCCGAGCAACTAGGCACTAAGCACTAGACACTAGGCATTGAGTACAATGGATAATTGGTTAGTGCCTTTTGCATCTGTATCGATGAATGGTTACAAATAGTAGATCAACAATGCTAAGTACGAGTACTGCTTTATGACTAATAAACTGGATCAAGATCAGATAACCAGGGTGCAAGCAAAATCGCCTTCACTGGACATTCCTCCACAAGAGTGCGTAGTGATTGGTCCTCTAGATCCTTGCACCATTGTCATCTTTGGCGCCTCGGGCGATCTCACCGCCAGAAAACTGGTGCCAGCTCTCTACAACCTCTACCTACACGACGGTTTACCAAAGCCATTTGCCATTGTTGGTGCCAGTCGAACATCCATGAGTCACGAAGAGTTCAGGGAGAGGCTCAAAGCCAGTTATGAGTCTAAAGAGAAAGCTGATCTTGCACGATGGGATGAGTTTGCCAGCAATCTTTACTATAAACCGGTGGTCTACGACTCACTGGACTCCTATGTGGAATTAGCTGGCTATCTCAGAGAGCTGGATGAAAAATTCAATACAGGCGGCAACAGAGTGTTTGATTTGGCGGTTCCACCGTCTCTCTACCCGGTGATTGCTGAGATGCTCGGCAAGGCCGGGCTCGCCCAAGAAGGTGAGAATGGCAAGGGCTGGTCACGAATCGTGGTGGAAAAGCCATTCGGCCGAGATTTGCAGTCAGCACTGGAGCTGGACCAAACGCTACACCGGAGTTTCAGGGAGCACCAAATCTTCAGAATCGATCACTATTTGGCCAAAGAGACGATCCAGAACATCTTAATGTTTCGTTTTGCCAATGCTATTTTTGAACCAATTTGGAATCGTAGCTATATCGCTTATGTGGGAATCATTGCAGCGGAAAAGCTGGGGGTTGAAAACCGGGCCGGATATTACGAGCAAGCTGGAGTAATTCGGGACATGTTTCAAAACCATATGATGCAGGCTTTGGCGCTGACCGCCATGGAACCGCCTTCCCTTTTCGAAGCCGAGCGGGTGCGAGAAGAAAAAGCCAAAGTATTCCGGTCCCTTAAGTCCCTTGATGGAGCTAGGCAGGTAGATAGTCTTATTCTGGGACAATATGGCCCCGGAATGATCGACGGGTCGGAAGTTGCCGGCTATCGTCAAGAAGCAGGGGTGAGCTCTTCCTCCATGATTCCAACGTTCGCCATGATGCGGGTGTTTATTGATAATTGGCGCTGGCGAGGCATTCCATTTTATCTCGTCTCCGGTAAGAGGCTCGCCCGGAAAATTACCCGGATTGTGATTCAGTTCAAGCGCGTACCGCATTCCATGTTTCGACATGTTCTGGGTGAGGATATTCTTGCCAACCGGCTGGTTTTGGGGATTTATCCGGAAGAGCGCATAACGCTTACTTTTCAAACCAAGTATCCTGGTGCACGGAACTGTTTGCGGCCTGTTACTCTGGACTTCTCCTATGACCAGAACTACAGTGGCCCCACCCTCGAGGCATATGAAAAGGTTTTGTTGGATTGTATCCAGGGTGACCAGATGCTTTTCTGGAGTAATAATGGGGTGCGGCTCAGCTGGTCGTTCCTTACCCCAATATTAGAAGAATGTGAGACTTGTGACGATAGAAGGTCGCGTCTCCATCCATACGACTCAGGAAGTTGGGGACCCGAGGCAGCTCAGAAGTGGATGAAGTTAATAAGTGATGAGGAACAGTAGGGTCCTTCCAGGAGGGATGTGATTATGGAAACTTATTACCACCCGCAGGATCTGCCCAAATTCGAAGAAATTGGTGAGGGGGCTCCAGAGTTGGCCCAAAAATTTTTTGACTACTACGCAGCAGTTTTTGCTGAGGGTGAGCTCACAGCGAGGGAAAAGGCTCTCATCGCCTTGGCCGTGGCCCACACTGTTCAATGTCCCTATTGTATCGATGCCTACACCCAGGACTGTCTGGAAAAGGGCTCCAATCTCAATGAAATGACCGAAGCGATTCATGTGGCCACCGCCATTCGCGGAGGCTCATCTTTGGTACATGGTGTCCAGATGCGGAACATTGCCAAGAAAATCTCCTTATAGAGCTAGGAAAGGTGTCCAAAACTCGCCAAAGCGTCTGAACCTGATGACTTTTTCATATCCCTCATTATGCTTCCCTGTGTAATAGATGGGGCTTTGGGGTGACTAACCAAATGGTTGGAATGGTTGGTAAGGATGGCCTAACGTTTACAACCGCCTGGCAATTGGATCATTTTTCAAGCACGTCAAGAAGAGGATGAAACCATGCAACAAGGCGCGCAGGCGTTACCTGAAGCAACAGTGACCGACGAGAATAAGCTGCCCGTTGAACCGTTTGGACAGACCCTTGCAAAGCACGGCCTGCAATTGACCCGGGAGAAAATTACTACACTCCAGATAAATGTGGGACTACTGTGCAACCAGGCGTGCCGTCACTGTCATCTGGAAGCAGGCCCCAAGAGTGAAGAAGTAATGAGTGCTGAGACCGTGGATCAGGTTGTGGCTTTTGCTCAGAAATTCCCTTTTGAAATTATTGACATCACCGGCGGTGCCCCGGAGATGAATCCCAATCTAGTGGATATAATTGAGAGGCTCTCAGGTATGACCCCAAGGTTTATGCTGCGCTCAAACTTGACGGCATTGGCCAATGGTGAACGGGATCACCTGATCGAGGTGTGTAAAGAACGACGGGTTGTGATTGTGGCATCCTTTCCCTCTCTGAATGAGGCTCAGGCGGAATCACAGAGAGGACGGGGGGTCTTCCAGGAGTCCATCAATGTCCTGAAAAAGTTGAATTCTGTCGGATATGGGCAACCCGACTCCGGTCTGGAACTGAACTTGGTGTCCAATCCTACAGGTGCCTTCCTGCCTTCCTCCCAGGAGCAGCTGGAGAAGAGATTTTGCCAGGTATTGGAAAATAAATGGGGGATCGTTTTTAACAATCTCTTCGCCTTCGCTAATGTACCTTTGGGTAGGTTTCGCCACTGGCTGGAAAGATCAGGGAATTTGGATGGATACCTTCAGAAGCTTGCTACCAGTTTTAACCCGTGCGCATTTGAGGGGTTGATGTGCCGATCCTTACTATCCATTTCTTGGGACGGCTATCTATTTGATTGTGACTTCAATCAGGCCGCAGGTCTCTACTTGGGGGGAAAGAAAATCCACATTTCTGAGTTGAATGAACTACCCGTTCCCGGGGAACCGATCGCGGTCTCACACCACTGCTACACCTGTACTGCTGGTGCAGGGTTTACCTGAGGTGGCTCCATAAGCGCCTGAGGGGCAGGGGCAACGAGGAGGACGCGGAGAACCGGAGAAACGGGGAAACGGCGACAAAAATGTGATTAAGAAGCCCGAGATAAGATCTTATTCCAGCTTGTCGGAGCTCAGCCTTGCTGCGGCTGAATTCATTGCCCAACTGGCGGAAGCTAGGATAAGAGAAAGAGGCATCTTCACCTTCGTCCTTTCGGGTGGGACGACACCTCGTTTGCTCTATGAGGAACTGGCAAAAGAACCTCATGCCAGCAGGGTTGATTGGCAACAGACGCACCTTTTCTGGGGCGATGAAAGGTGCGTGCCTTCGGATAATCCCGACAGTAATTTTTCTCTGGCCTTTCAGGCACTCATTTCTAAGGTAGATGTTCCACCGGCAAACATTCACAGAATTCCCGCCGCAACCGGATCTCCCAAAGATGGGGCGAAAGAATACGAAAAGAGGCTGCGAGAGTTCTTTCAACACTTTGTCAAAAGTGATTCCATAATATCTTTCCCTTTTTTTGATCTGGTGTTGCTGGGTATAGGGCAGGATGGTCATATAGCCTCTCTTTTTCCAGGAGATGCGGCCCTGGAAGAGAAGGAGCGATGGGTTGTGGCAGTGGATGGTTTAAACGCTTTGCCGCCGGTGCCCCGCATCACTCTCACTCTCCCTGCAATCAACAAGGCCAGGAACGTTATTTTCCTTGCTGCGGGATCGAATAAAAGAGAGGTATTTCAGCAAGTTGTAATTAACCCCGAGACCTCAGCCTATCCAGCCGCCAGAGTCAAACCGTCAGGAAGTCTTTTGTGGTTTATTGATGAGTGGTTAGCGTGAGCCTTGCAAACCCATCGGAACTGCTCGTTCTCTTCACCCGGTATCCCGAACCTGGGAAAACCAAAACCCGCCTCATACCTGCTTTAGGACCTGTGAATGCCGCTGAGCTTCAACGGCGAATGACAGAACATGTCTTGAATCGGATATGCGGTCTGAACCTTAGCCGACAGGTGGAGTTGGAAGTTCATTACGAGGGTGGCAACCGAGCACTAATGGAAAAGTGGCTTGGCCCTGATCTTTCTTACCGCTCCCAAGGGAGAGGGAATGTGGGCGCACGTATGGCCCGTACCTTCAACAAAGCCTTTGACCGAGGGGTAGATCGAGTCGTTATCGTAGGCTCGGATTGTCCTGGGATCACAGAGGCGACGGCGGGCACCAGTTTTGACCTACTGAAGCAATTTGATCTAGTATTAGGTCCAGCCAATGACGGCGGCTATTACCTCATTGGGCTTCGCCAGGAAGAACCTGAGTTGTTCAAAGATATTCCATGGGGTACGGCCGAGGTGAGAGCCAGAACTCTCAAAATCGCTGACCAGTTGGGACTGCGGTGGATCGAGGTAGAGCCCTTAAGCGATGTGGACCGAATAGAAGATATTGGAATCTGGGAGAGCGAAGCCACGAGCAGGGAGGATCCACCTCAGCCTGCCATCTCCATAATTATTCCTACTCTTAACGAGGCAGAGAACCTTCCGGCTACTCTCACCAGCATTAAGGGCAAAGTCGATTTGGAGATTATTGTTGTTGACGGAGGTAGCAGTGATAAGACCCCAGAGCTGGCAAATAGTCTCGGGGTGCGTCTGTTAACCACAACTGCCAATAGGGCCAGACAAATAAATGCTGGTGGTCTAGCTGCAAGAAGTGAGGTGCTCCTCTTTCTCCACGGAGACACCCGTTTGCCCTCTGGATTCGACCAGTTCGCCCAGGATCTTTTGGCAAAACCAAAAACAATTGCTGGAGCCTTCACACTGGGTATCGATGGCCCAGAGATCGGGCTGCGGCTTATAGAAAAGCTTGCAAACTTCAGATCCCGTTTTTTTCAGATGCCTTATGGCGATCAGGCAATATTTCTAAAAACAAATGTTTTTCGCTCAATCGGGGGGTTTCCAGAAATACCAATCATGGAAGACTTCGTTTTTATGCAACGGGTCAGAAAAGAAGGCAAAGTAGTGATTGCACCCGTTGCAGTGAGCACCTCATCAAGGCGCTGGAAAAAGCTCGGAATTTTGAAGACCACACTTATCAATCAGGTTGTCTTGCTGGCGTATTTTTTGGGGAGTGATCTCAAGAGACTGGCACGCTGGTACCGAAAAGCTACCTTGAGGAATTGAGGAATTTGAGATTTAAGATTTAAGATTGCAGATTGTAGATTGAGCAATTGAGGAATTCAGGAATTGGGTAATTTGAGGTCTTAGGAAACAAAGCACTACAATTCAAATTTTTGAAAAGTAATGTGTAATCCCTAAATTCCTCAATCCCCTAATTCCTCAATTGCTGTTTGACTTGCTTGCATTGTGGATAGGGATGGGATATTGTTAAATGTTTGAGAGAAGATTCACAATAAGCATGAAAGAGAGGGATTTTCTTCTGGGATCAGAGGATGCAACATGGAGGACACCTTGAAGGAGTTCACCCGGGCAGAACTTGCCAAGTACAACGGTAAAGAGGGACAGCCTGTGTACATAGCCTACGACGGTAAAGTATATGATGTCTCCGAGAGTAAGTTGTGGAAAACAGGCGCCCACATGATGCGACATGAGTCGGGAGAGGATCTGACTGCAGATATTGGAGGAGCACCGCATGATACAGAGGTCCTGGAGCGATTCCCCCAGGTCGGCATTCTGAAGCCCGAAAAGGATCCCATGGATGAACACATTCCCGACGTGCTCTTGGCGGTGTTTCGTATGATCCCCATGTTGCGTCGGCATCCCCACCCCATGACCGTTCACTTCCCCATTGCTTTTGTGATGCTCTTTCCGGTTCTAAACATTCTTTACCTGGTAACCGGAAATCAAAGCTTTGAGATTTCCTCGTTTCATGTGCTCGTTGCTGCTCTTGTGTTCACACCTGTAGCACTGATAACTGGGCCATACAACTGGTGGATCAATTACGCTGGCAAGTGGTCAAAGATAATCGCCATAAAAATGTTCGGTTCTCTTATCTTGATCACTCTAATTCTGGCCATTTTCATGTGGAAGATATTGGTGCCTGATATTATGGTGCAACCGAGTGGAGCCAGGATTATCTACCTTATCCTCAGCCTCACACTCGTTCCAATAATAACAGTACTCGGATGGTTTGGTGCCAAGATGACCTTTCCGCACTGAGGTTTCAGGTGTCAGGTGTCAGGTTTCAGCTTTTATCTTTCTTTTTCCTGACACCTGATCCGCCTCCGGCGGAACACCTCGAACACTATGATTTGATGCTTGGA
>JASFGC010000202.1:0-6705 GCA_050123975.1 Syntrophobacterales bacterium
CCAGTATCCGACTTGCAGCCAGCTACCTGCCATCAATGTTAGCAGCATCACAGCTGCCAATCCTGAGACCACCCACCGTCTCGAGCGCCATCTTTTCAACAGATCGGCACAGCCCCAGACCATAACAATGAACAACCCTATGAGTGGCACATAGGTGTAGCGATCAGCCATGGCCTGCTCTCCAACCTGTACAAGGCCAATGACCGGCACAAGAGTGCCCAGATACCACAACCACCCCACAAGTACATACCGGTAGCGGCGTGCAACCCACAAAGCCACTGTGGATACAATGAGCAGGAACAATCCGGCTGCCGCGGGTTTCCAGATTGGCAGCTCGCTACCCGGGTGTGGGTAGAATACCGCCAAATCGAGAGGCCAAAACATTTTTCCCATGTAAGCTACTATTGATACGAGAGCATTTGCTATTCTCAACGTGAATGGAACGACCTCCATGGCAGAGATGGCTCCTGCTTTTTCCTGAGCCATAAGAGTGACAAAACATGAGAGTAAAGAGATCACAAACAAAACCGCTTTTTCCATGACCGCTTTGAGAATAGGCGATTTACCATCACTGGCACTTTGGAATCCTAGTGGTTGGTCTTTAACAGAATCCGTCGTTGCAGGTGGTTGAAAACGGTTCAGAGGCCAGTAGTCTAGCAAGAGCAATACAAAGGGAAGAGTCACCAGCATGGGCTTTGCCATAAGACCAAGGGAAAAGGTAATCAGAACCAGTAAATATCTCTTGCCCCCTGGACGGTGGACATAATGTATGTAAGCCAGCATCGTCAGCATCCAGAAAAAAGTACTGAGCACATCCTTGCGCTCTGCCGCCCAGGCAACAGACTCAACATGGAGGGGATGGAGCGCAAACAGGGCAGCGACGAGAGCGCTCCGCCAGATGGCTCCAGTCAACCACCTTAGAACAACAAACAGCAAAATCGCGTTTGCCATGTGAAGCAGCACGTTGGTCAGATGGTGTCCTTTGGGATTCAGACCATAGAGCTCACAGTCCAACATATGTGAGATCCAGGTGAGAGGATGCCAATTTCCCGTGTGGCTCGTAGTGAAAGCCCAGATGATACCGTTGCCTGTTATGCCCCGCTGCACCTGAGCATTGTCGGTTATATAGACATTGTCATCATAGTTGACGAACTCGTGATCTCCTACTTGCCCATATACCAAGAGCACAGCAGTAATCAGAATAAGGCAAATGTAAGCTTCTCTCCGCATAATCTCATTTCCTCGCGGGCTAACCCGGATATTTCATGAATTGCTGTCGCGAGACCACGAAGATGGGTGTGCCACCTGGCAACCGCAGGGTGTTGGTTCCGAGGCGTACCTGAACGGTACGTCGCAGGGGCCAACATCCGAGGACGACAGGAAGGACGCCCATATCCGTGGTCGCAGCAAGTGATTCATGAAATATCCGGGTTAATGGCAAAAATGGTTGTGAAAAAGACACCATCAGACGGTAAACATTTCAGCTCAGCCAGAGCATACATGCTAACGAGCGAACAGGTAAACTGCTTTTTACCTATCGGCTAAACCCTGATGTTGTCTGCCTATCCAAACCAGTACTAATCACTGCGCCTCGGCCTGGGTATGCAACGCTTGAGTCAACGTCAGATCCTTATAGTATGCATTTTTGGATACGATCTTTTCTCTCCTTTGGGCAGCGGTCTCATTTCCATTTTGTGTTTGCACTCTTCCAACTATTTAATATTGCAAAAAAAATGTTTTTTTGGATGAATATGGCATGATTTTTCCATATAACCCTCATGTTCTTTTTCACCTTTCAATACTCTTTTTCAGTTAGGAGATAGAGGAGGATAGGTTATGAGACGTTTAACCCTTGCGCTCTTTCAACTTTTTCTCAGTATTTTTGCTATTTACGCAGTACTGTATGATGTTCCCAACGAGTATTTGTTTGTGCCCCTGCTCTGTTTAGTAGCAATGTTCTTTTTAGGACGGCATCCAAAGGCTAACTCAACAAGAAGCCAAGAGAGGATTCTGGCAGATACCTAAAGCACATTTGCAATCTGCCCTGAGCCCCCGCTGATCCTACCGACATGTTCAGTGGGGGTTTTTTTTCTTGCCACTTCTTTCCTTGTCTCTATAATCATGGAAAAGCACAGGGTCTTTCTCACCGCTGAAAGTAACCTTGGGGTTACTATGTGGATACAGCTGGTGCCATTTCAGGGGTAACTCTCATGCATATGAGAAAAATCTTGCTTCTTGCAGTCCTGACAGTACCTGGCATTATATGTTGCGGGACTACTCACAAAGAAATTATAACTTCAAACCCCCAGGGCGCAGATATTTACTGGGGGTATAACCGCACTAATTTTGTGGATACTGAGTATGTAACCCCTTTTCAAAGATCACTCTATGGTAAGGCATGGGAACCCCGCTGTTATCAAGTAAGAAAAGAAGGCTATCTTGATTCAAAGGTCATATGCAGACCAAGCGAGATGGCCGACCGTAACATCCATTTTGACCTTCGGGCCCTACCTGACAAGAAATTTGTAAAGGCCGAACCTCCAAAGATTACGGCAACAGAGAGGAAAATTGCCGCAGAGATTATAGAGAAAGATAGCCACATTTCTGAAGACACTCATATTCTTCTCAGCAAGGCAGCCAAAGAGAAACCGCCGACCTACAGCGGATCAGCAGCCAAGTATATTGAAAAGTATCTAAAAGACCATGGTCATAGTTGTCACGTAGAAATTGTTCGATCGCTTAAGAGTCCAGGCAAATTCGCAATCCTGATTAACAGGTATTTTTCAGAGGGTGAATTTGATAGAAATCAATTTACCGAAGTCGCAATAATGGCAGCAGCTATTTTGTCAGAAAGTGTTACCTGGGATGGTTCAGATCTATTCATAGATTATGCGGCCTACTTCGAGATCGATAGCAGACATATTGGCTGGGCGATAATATCCGTTGCTGACTCCGTGGAGGCAGAAAGCTTACTCAGATCCACGAATGACTTCGACAAGTTCACAGCATACTGGCAATCAAGAATACGATATATTGCGGATACTGATCCGGAACCATACCTGTAGCTGGTAACCTCAGAGTAAAATTTTAGATTGCAGATTGAAGATTTGAGATTGAACAGCTCAGACTTCTGCAGTCAGACACAGTGCGAGCCCTCAATCTGCAAGCCGCAATCTACAATCAAAGGTGGTGCCCCCGGCAGGACTCGAACCTGCGACGCCCGGATTAGGAATCCGGTGCTCTATCCGCCTGAGCTACGGGGGCATGAGAGGTGCGCTAATGTAGCAATGGTTGGAAAATAGTGGCAATGTCTTACACCAACGGCTGATTGTTTGCAAGCAGTTTTCATTTCATTAGTCACACCACAGAACGCCAACCCGGATATTTCATAAATTGCTGTCGCGAGACCACGAAGATGGTTGTGCCACCTGGCAACCACAGGGTGTTGGTTTCCGTACCTGAACGGTACGTCACAGGGGCCGACACCCGAGGACGCCAGGAAGGACGGCCATCTGCGTGGTCGCAGCAAGTGATTGAAGCTCCCTGCAGCTTGCTGCAGGGAATCTTCGAAATGTAAGGTACTTAGACCATTTTATGGTAGTTCGCTCGCTCACCCCAGTCCGCTCTTGCTGACTGGGGGTTGCGCTCGCTAGAGCATTTTCATGAAATATCCGGGTTAAGCCTCATACCTTTCTCCTTGACAGTCCAAGCCCCCTTCCTTACCTTGCTTAAAAGCAGCCCGCATTCCGGGTGCAACTCGAATGAAACATAATCAATTGGGAGCAGCGGTCGACATCTTGTAATACACCGGCAGGAAATATGACGAAGCTCAAGGAAAAATGATAATCTGCCGAGTATGAATTTTGGTGATACAATGTGTGGTGCAATTGAGTCTACGCATTCACTGGGTCATAATCCTTGTGCAGGTGAAGGAGTAGAGGAGTAACGTATGGACTTCCTATTATCCTTCCAATGGCAAGACGTGGTAGATATCCTGGTAATCAGCTTTCTCGTTCACAGGCTGTTTCTTCTCTTTCGCGGAACCACAGCCCTGCAAATTTTGCTGGGCGTCCTTTTTCTTTGGCTTTGCCACTCCATCGCTCAGGCCAGCGGACTCGTGCTTACCAGCTGGTTTTTCCAGGGGGTCGGTGCTGTTGCTGTGCTGGTCATCGTAGTAGTTTTCAGAAACGAAATCCGCGAGGTGCTGATTCAGACCAATCCGGTCAAGTTGTTTCTGGGCCGACCGTATGAACCTTGGACAGTTGACCTCCCCGAGATTGAACGAGCGGTTTTCCAACTGGCCAAGAGTGGAACAGGCGGACTTATTGTTTTCCAGCAGCGAGACAGATTGGCCGTACATTTAAGGGAAGGGATCGTCCTAGGCGGTCAGTTAAGTCCAGAGATTATCGCCAGCATCTTCGCCAAGGAAAGCCCAGTGCACGATGGTGCCATCATCATCAAGGGCGCCCGGATTAAGCTTGTTGGTGCTTTCCTACCCCTGACCAAAAGAGAAGGCTTACCTCAACATTTCGGCACTAGGCATCGGGCTGCAATTGGTCTCAGCGAGTTGTCTGATGCGGTGATAGTGGTGATATCCGAAGAGCGTGGGGAAGTCTCGGTGGTACACAAGGGAGAGGTGGGACTGATTAAGGAACCGCCTCAGCTGCAAATGGCATTGGGCAGCTTGCTTCTGGGAGTCGATTCGGGAACAAAACCTCGAACCCGTCCCAGAGAGTTCCTGTCGCAATTGGCTGGTTTCTTGGTTACCTTTCTCCTGGTGTCAGCCTTTTGGGGGATCTATTCTGGAAAGCAACTGTCTCTGGTTAACGTCAACACTTCGGTGGATTTCCGCAACATACCAGAGACTATAGAACTCAGAAGATCTTCCTCCGACACAGTTGAGGTACAAATTACCGGGAAACGCAGACTCGTCAGCGCTCTCGATCCAGAACAGGTGGAAGCTTTTTTGGATCTAACTGAGATCGATGCTGGCTTGCACCGATTTGTGCTCAGCGCAGACAACATAGAGCTTCCCCTCGGAATGGAGGTGGTACGTATAACCCCTGCCGCCATTAGGGTGGAGATGGAAGAGCGCATTCAAAAGGATATAGCAGTGGAACCAAAGATAGTAGGCAAACCGCCTGCTGGCTACAAGATTGAAAGGGTCAGTGTCAGTCCTGGTTCTGTAAAGGTAAGCGGGCCAAAATCGACCTTGGATTCCATGCTTAGCCTATCCACTGAATCCATCAGTGTAAGTGATATCCAATTCCAAGAAGGTGAGAAGGTTCTCGAGGTTCCGGTGGTGCTCTCCCCGGCTTCCCTGCGACTCGTGCCGGGACAGAGTAAAAACGTCCGTGTCACCATACTTTGCATACCCAATCAGAGTTCAAGAACTTCACGCGAGACTACGTTCCCCTAAGGTCGAGAGGTGAACGCCACAGTGTCCTGCCAAGCCTGAGCGCATGTTTTTCTGATGCCCGGTTAGTGTCATTTTAAGATTTACTTTGACACTCTTCTGTTAGCCTGTTAATCTCTAGCTATCCTATATGCTTTATGGAGGTTTTATGAGACTATCTACGCGCGGCAGGTATGGTACCCGTTTGATGGTCGATTTAGCGCAACACTATACGGATGGCCCCGTCCCCCTGGCGGAGATCGCCAAGCGCCAAGATCTTTCAGCCAAGTATCTTGAACAGTTAATTATTCTGTTGAAGGGGACCGGACTTATCCGCAGTACTCGAGGAAGGCGCGGTGGCTACATGCTGGCAAGAAGGCCCGAGGAGATCAACTTGGGTGAAATTATTGAGACCTTGGAAGGGAGGCTCGCTATCGTAGATTGTGTCACTGAACCTGAGCTTTGCGATCGTTCGTCCGAGTGTCCGACACGATATATCTGGGTCGGGATGACCGATATGCTCAAGAATCAGCTCTTTTCCTTGAACCTCCGGGATGTAGTTCAGAAGAATGCGACCCTGGAGGATTTGCTGGAAGATTGAAGCTCCCTGCAGTCCGCCTATGGCGGACTACGGGGAATGCGCTCGCTGTAGCATTTTCAGACGAATAACAGAGGGGAAATTATGACCAATGTTGTCCACAGTTCACGGATCACCATTACCCGAGAGAGAGGGCCCACCAGAAAGGCTGTTATTGAAGGCTTTGGCGAGCCGGTTTACTATGGTGTTCACGGTGGAATCAAAGACTTCTATAAAGTTGAGCCAGAAAAGGAACACGCTGCCACTTTGGATCACATCGTGGGTGCTGTTGGCGGTTGAATGATGGGGACACTGGCCGT
The DNA here is from genome assembly GCA_050123975.1 of Syntrophobacterales bacterium. GTDB lineage: Bacteria > Desulfobacterota > Syntrophobacteria > BM002 > BM002 > BM002. Next base: position 6,293 of record JASFGC010000202.1, read on the forward strand.
GGTACTGGCCGGAAAAAAGATCCGCACTTTCGATCATTTGTATCGGGCGAAGGTAACAGGTGACATTGAAGACGTTGAGGGTGTCCTCAAGATTACGCGCATCGAGGTTCATTACTTCCTCAAAGTCCCCGAGGAAAAATGGCAAGATGCAAATGAGGCTCTCGAAAATTACCTTCAGTTGTGCCCTGCAGCTCAGAGTGTCGTCGACTCTATAGATATCAGCCATGAACTGAGCCTAGAGCCTATGCCGGAGTAGAGATTGAAGATTTTAGATTGGAGATTGCAGATTTAAAATTGCGGAATGCGAAACTGGGAACCCGCCCGAAGGGTGGGAGTCCGAAGGACAATTGTGGAGTGCGGATATGAGATGTGGGATGTGGGATTGAGCAGAGGCTCAGGGCGCAAGGCGCAAG
>JASFGC010000203.1:0-6701 GCA_050123975.1 Syntrophobacterales bacterium
AATATCTCCCAGCCTCCAGACTTTGGAATCCACCGTTCGGTTTCTCAAGTTTGTGGTACTGACAAACCCTGAATCACTGCCGCGCTGGTATTTAATCAGGTTGGTAACTCGATCCGCTTCGGTGGCACCCAGGTAAGAGAAATCTTCCTCGGCGGTGGCAGGATCATTGGCCAGATCCAGGTAACGTTGTAGCTTGCCTGCGTTCGTTTCCGTGAAGGGGATGAAACCGTCTGAGTCCACAAAGGTATAGATGTTCCTGTCCTTGGTACTGAGATCACGACTGGCCAGAGCAGTCCCGGCCTCCCACAACGGGCTCAGTTCGTTGAGAGGATGCGTGGTAGGGGAAGAGCCCGTGCCATAAATATCTGTAGATGAAACCGCACGTCGCTTAAACGTGGTTTCACCACTGGTTTCGTCGTAGAGGAACGTCACGATGGGGTCCACCCCCAGGTTGAGTATGCCGTCCGGGATGGGATTGCCGGCAGTAGTCCAGTCCTCCCGCAGGTTGCCAAGGGCATCAATCCACAGTCCCTGCAAGTTGCCGGTCCAGTGAACCTCCTCGGTGGCGGTAGAAAGCTTCGGCTTGAAATAGGCCTGGTAGAGGGCGCCTTCGCCTTCACCCGAGGTGGCCAGCACCGAGACTGCAGTACCTGAGTTGGCCCGCTCCAGGATCTTGGTGATGGCGTTGATGAGCTCCAGTTCCAGCTGCCAGCCGTCTTGGGCCTCGAAGTAGGTGTCGGGCAGTGCGCTGCCGTTGGAACTTGTTCGTTTGTCTTCCCACCACTCGGACCAGCTATTGTCGGTTGGCGGGGTGGTGTAGTCCACAACATCCACCACGGCGCCGGTGGCCGGATCTGGGCGATTGTTGCCGTTTTTTTCAATGAAACCACCATTTCTGGCAGTGTCTTTCAACAACCTTCGAGCTGCTGCGTCGTCTCCGAAGGCATAGACCACGAAGACCTCCAAATTCTGGTCACTCTCAAGATCAAGTCTCAGGTCATGGGTCCTGGCATACAGGGCGATGTCGTCCAGATAGTCGCTGCCATCGTCGATGTAACCCGGAGTTTGAGCGTTGGGATCGTGGGTATCGCCATCGAAGGTTTTCAGTGCATCTGGCACCATCATGTCCTTGGTGGGGGTGCCGTCGGTAAAAATCAACACAAAGCTCTTAGCGCAATGGGCTGAATCTCCGTCCTGAACATAGGGGTCCCAGGTGGAGTTGAGCTGATAGCCAGGGTTGTATAAGGAAGCCAAGCTGGGATCTATGGGCTCTTGCTTAAAGTATTGCATGGCCACGTAGAGACTTTCGGCCAGAGGCGTCCATTGCTGCATGGACTCGTTTTCGATGTTGGTATAGAGATTGGTAATGGTTGGGTGGCCGACTCGATTTTTTATGTAGCCACCGTTTTCACCATTACCAGTGCCGTTACGGAAGAATTCCAGCCCCCAATAAGCCTTGTCACCCACCTTTTGCATGACTCCGGCAATGTTGCCGTCGTGGAAATCAAAAGCCTCGTCAGGGTAGCTGGAATCCCGCTGAACCTTGACGGTGTACTTGTAGTCGAATTTGTCGAAGGGGCTGGCATTCAGGTCTTTGCTGACATAGAGATAGCCGTTCATAACGCCTACATAGCGATCGTTGAAGTCATTAAAAGGCGTATAAGACAGCATGGTCATGAAGCCTAGCTTACACTTGAAACTTCGTCCTGACTGAACCGGGTCCTCGCCAATGAGGGTGGTGTTGCCGCCGCCGGTTCGCGAGGTGGCCAGGCCGCCAACCAGAACCTTGCGGGCCACATCAACGCGGCGCATGGTGAGCCAATTCAGAAAGTTGCCCTCCCACTCGCCGCTGGGATCCCGCTGGAATTTGTTAATGGAGTAAGAGTACATGACCCGATTGGCCGGGGTGCCGGCCACAAAGTAGCCGTAGTAATTCCGAGCCGGATCGTATGGGGTGGTAGGAACCACATCAACATCCCACCACGGGTCACCTTCACTGTGTTCAACCGTCTCTTCCCAATAGGCCATCTGGTTCATGCTCCCCGAATTGTCAAAGATAATCAGGACATTGGGAGGGATGGCATTGGTCATGAAGATGGGAGTTGACACGTAGGGACCCATACTGTTTGCCGCTTCAGCTCGGGTTGCCGCCAAAAAGCATAACAATATGAAAAACAGGCTAAAGCAGTATGTTCTGAGAAGCTTCATGGTTACCTTCCTCCAGCCACACCGGCTACTTTGCGATACTGTGCAACTATGTCGGACTCGGTGGTCTTATTTGGGGTGCCTACCGTTCCCCTGCTGGCGAGGTTATAGATAATGGCAGCGCTGGCTGCGCCACCCACGCCAACTCCCTCGGTGCCGGCGGCGAATTCAACACCACCCCCAGAGAGATACATAGTGGCCGCACGGGTAATATCGATATCCATATTGCCGAGTGTTCCCTGGTCCATGGAAATGTCAGTAGTGTTGGCATCGTTCGTTTGATAATCGCTGTCCATTGCAAAGCCCATGATTTTTTTCAGTAGGACAGGATCTTCGCCAGCCTGGGCATAGTCATCATAGCTGAGGAGCGGGGTTTCAGAAGCTGAGGGTAGGGCCCGGTCAGTGATGATTCGGTTGATTACTTTGGGAGTCATCATGATGCCGCCGTCCGCTACGTAAAAGGAGGTTCGAATCACTTTGGTATTGCCGCTTATCTTGAGGTCAACCTGGGAGGTCATGGTGGCGGAACTTCCCATGATAGCGAGAACCAGCATGAGCACCAGGGCGAAAACCAGAACCACCCCCCTATCATTGCCGACCATTCGATTTAGAAACCGCTTGGGACCAAGATTTTTGATTCTTGTGATAATTCGTTTATGTTCCACTGTTTCCTCCTGCACTCCTAGGAAAGACCCAAATTGCGAATCTGGATGTTGGAAATAAGCTGCCTGGTTCGAACGAACTTACCTCCCTCGTAGGGCTCAACTGCATGGGCAGTCTGGGCAACGAGGTTGATGACCACTCCCCGAATATCCTCGAGGTTTGCTGGGGCGGTACTGGTGGTGCCGTCCGCCATTTGATAGGTGAGGGTCAGGCTCTGAATATTTTCAAGGAAAAGCTGTTCACCGACTCCGCTGGGATCTGCCCAGGCCCCACCGCTCCAGGTCAAGGTTTCACGATAAAGGGTGTTCCGGCGACTGGCTGTGGCATGGTCACCGTGATAGTAAACGTATTGCACCGCGTCGGTGTCGCCGTCGTCATCCAGATCCGATTTGAAGGCCAAAGTGGTAGTTCTGTTCGCCACATCCACCGTAGCTATTTCAATGGCCGAGTCCGGACTGGCTCCCCAGGCAGCCGAGGTAATCATGTCAAAGCCGCCGGGCTTATTATCGGCTGCGATCAGCCCTGCCATCCGGATTTCCCGTCCGAGAATATCAAGGGCTGAGCGAGCCTCCTGCTGCGCTGCTACCACTTCTTCTTGAGAAATATAGACCCGGTTGGAGCGGACAAATACCGAATAGATAGCTGCCATGACAATACTGAAGATGCCGATAACCACGATAAGCTCCACCAGAGTGAATCCACGCTGGCAGGCCACACAGCTCCGCGATGCTTGCGGATGGTTCCCTTGTTGACATAGATGCAATTTTCTGCTCCTCATCATCCACCTCAATCATTGCGATAATACGGTATCTATGATCACCTCACGGCCGTTTCCCCAGGTTATTCGCACTCGGAGATTCTTGGCTTTGGTGAGCGGTTTATTATCCTCCACGTACCAGGTTCTATAGTAGCCACCGCCTGAGGCTGCCGCCCCGGTGACGTCTATCGGATTGGCTACCGCCCCTAGACCGTCCACATTGGTGTGGTCCGGTGTTCCCATCTGCCAACTAAACTGATCTGGGATAGTATCAGCGTCAGGACCATCAATTTCGACCCAGTTGGCCACGCTGTCGCTCAATTGACTGTTGTAGTTGTTCACAACAGCCTGATCCTCGGCTGTCCAACTGAGCTCGGGCTTAGCGATTACCGCCAGGTAGCATTCATTTAAAAGCCGCAACTCCTCCAGCTTGTCCTGGGCCAGAAACGTGGCCTCAGTCAGTTGATTGCCATAATTATTGCTGGCCACTGCTTGGGTCTGCATCTTGGCCAGGGCCAGTAAGCCAACGGTAAGAAGGAGGATTGCCACCATCACTTCCACCATGCTGAAACCAGACTGGCTGTGTTTGCCCCATAACCTCATCTGGTGATTGTCAGTTGTCATCTGCTTATCTGAACTCATGACTGTTCTCCCTAGGGTAGTGAAATCTTGGTCTTGCCAGATGCATGAAACGTTATAGTTCGCTCCTGACCGTTGTCATTCTGCAACTTGACGTCTCCGATCACATAAACGGCACCGTTTCTGGCAGCAACCCCTTGGCTATCGAAACCGCAACTGTTTGTTTTCGTGGGTTCGCCTGAACCGTTGTCAGTGAATGTTGCGGACTGAAGATTCACTTTCGCCGGCAACGTCGTTCTCGAAAAAATGACGGTTTCCCCGGCATCTTGAATCCAGTCTTTATTGGTATCCTCGTAGATCAAGAAAGAGTTTGCCTGGTCAGCCGGCAGGTAAGTCTTCGGGTAAAAAACCGCCACCGCAGTGACCCGGTTTCTGATGGCGTGGACCCGGGCAAGTTGCATTTGCGAGACAATGTTACGTGCTGCGTGTTTTGCATTGTAAGAAGGACTTAAGTTGCGGAATATGGGCAGGGAAACAGCAGCTAATGCCACTAATACTCCCATGGTGACCATAAGTTCTACAGTGGTAAACCCCAGATTCCTGCAAAGATAGCCTCTTCTCAGGACTATTTTCATGATGAATCCTCTCATGCTTTTGGTTATCCCCTGGTTGCTCATGTCACATCCTTGATACTGTGCTTCTTGGCAATCAATGATAGATGGACGAATGAGATATTGCTCTCACACCAACGGCTCCAACAGTTACATCGACACCATCCCAATCTTTTCGTGCCTCTTCATTCCATTCTTCCCCCAGCTCTTGATCGGACTCAGCTTCCCGCAGGGAGTCCGCCAACCTGTCAGCAGGCGTAACGTGTGCGGAGTGAGAGGTTCTTTGCCAAGCGACTGTCACCGTTTTGGTTTGCTGGCGCTTGGTAGCCAGTGCCTGTGTTTTGTGCTGCTGGATAGAAATAGGGTGAACACAGAGTAAAGGTGCTGCGAAAAACAGTGACATGAGTAGACTCAACGAGATGACCCGGTAGATGTTTAACATGTGCGCTCGCCCCTCTGCCCAAAGTATGAACCCTTGCCACTGAAAGGGTCCGTGCAGTCTCTGTGTTCACTAAAGAACATCTCAGCTAGTAAATTTTTTAATACCAGAGCCTTTTTTGGGCAATCATTAAGTAGTATTTTGTATACTTAGTGGGAGGCGGAATCTTGAGTTCCCGACCTGGGATAGGCTCGCTTAGCCTTGCCGCGTAAGGATTTGAACGTCAGCTAAGGAGTCTGTTCTATGGTAAGATTCCAGCCATCCGCGCCCGATTCGCTGAATATCATTATCAAGAAACGTGCCAAAAGGTTCTGTGCGGTTATATGTTTTTTAGTTTCAGTTAGTTAGGATGTTTCCAGGGCATGGAGCATGGGGAAGAGAGTAGATTGCGGATTGGGGATTGCGGATTGCGGATTTGAAAAAGACAAAAAAGGGGAGGGGTTTTTCTCAAAGCGCGTAGCGGCTGTGAAGCTGGAAGCTGATGGCTGAAGGCCTGTCCTGAGCTTGTCGAAGGGCTGATAGCTAGACAATGGGGGGGAGGTGCCTCCCGCTAGCCTTGCTAGATCCGATCTAGCAAAGCTAGGGGAGGCAGAGATTACATGGGTAACAACTCCTTATTGGCTTTACCATCGGGGCGGATGGCCGGGATGGAGTTGTTGGTATTGCCGTTAGTGGATAGTAAAAGTTTTCTCAGCCAACTTTGTTCCCTGGTGAAACAGTTCAATAGTCAGTTTGCCGGGGACTACCTCTGAATGAGAATCAAATTTCCAGCCGTCAAATGAAGTGGTACCGATCTGCCTTGAAGTTACCCACTCATCGCTGGATTGCATTTTTGAATGTGAAACTTTAACAAGTAGATCCACCTGACCACCTTCATCTTGGCCATTCACCACGTAGCGAATGCCGAACTCAGCACCACCCTTAGCGGGAATTATTTTGGTGCGTTTAATAAGTTCTCTTGAGCCCACTATCTGAATCTCACCCCGTTGAGTGTCAGGTGCCTGCTGCCAGTGGGCAAAGGTGGTCTTGTACAAGCCGTAGTCGATAATATCAATGCTGTTTACTTCAGCAGCAATTGAGGTGGTTGACCACAGCAAAGAAATAAATAAAACCATACTCGCTATTAAAAATCTTTTCATCATTGCTTTCATTTTCTTCCCCCCCCCTGAATCTGTAATCTTGCTGTCTGTTTTTGTTTGTTTATCTCCCTTGTGCAGAAGCGATGCCAAAAAAAAAGAAAAGCTAAAAATTATGTTATATCAGTATTTTACGTGGTTTTAAAATTTCTAAAAACTCTTGTTAGATCGCAAAATTTGGCCAAATGACCAAATTTTTCTTGGCGAGATAACCAGGGGGGAGATTGCGGATTGTGGATTGTGGATTGCGGATTGTAAAAAAAAGGTTTCAGGTGTCGGGTGTCAGGTTTCAGAGAGGAAAAACAAAAAAG
>JASFGC010000204.1:0-6698 GCA_050123975.1 Syntrophobacterales bacterium
GGAAAAGCTGGCTGAGATTCTCAAAGAGCGAAAATAATGAGCGCATGAAAGCGTAACCAACGAATCCAACCGCCACTTGTAGTTAGGCGTTATTATATGAAGTCCTACAGAACCACTAGGAGAGTTCACATTACATACTTTAATCTAAACTCTGCCATTCAAGCTACCGCCGCAAAATCTATGTAAAGAGTCTACAAGCGATGATGGGCTAAGATTCGCTCTCCGCCTTTCCCTTCGCTCTCAGTAATAACACCGGCTTTTCACTGTGCCGCACAATTTTTTCCGCCACACTCCCTAAGAGCCACCGCCCAAGACCACTTCGGCCGTGGGTTGACATGGAGATCAAATCTATCTCATTTCGTTTGCTGTGGCTCAAAATCTCGTCGGCCACATCTCCATAACGCACGTGGATCTCGGCATTGAAACCCTTGGTAGTTAGCTGACGCGCGATTTCGTTAAGATACTTCTCGGCCTCTCGGATTACTTCGACCTCGGCCTTGGTGGGATCTTTTCCGGGAAAGACATGAGCCCGGCAAACCCTGAGCAATATAATGCTCGCCTTCATGCTCGACGCCACCTTCTCGATTTCCGGAAGGATAGCCTCTGCAAGCCTAGAACCATCAAGGGGTACTAATATGGATTTATACATTTCCCTTTCATCCTTTTTTGTATTAAGCCTGCCTCATCCTCGTTCACGCTGCAAGGATTGCACCATGAAGATTACAAAGTCCGCAAAATATCTTTAAGTATTGTTAAATTCTTTGTTGTCGTTGCGCAGTTTGTGGTGTTCCGAACGCTCCAATCCCAAATCCCAGATCCGCAATCCGCAATCCTACACCTTTTGCCACTTCTGGCGTCGTCTTCTCTCTTTTTTTGAGAGTCTTTTCGCAGGCCCTTTCTTGCGCGTACCTTTGTCGGGATGCCATCTCTCCTCCACGTCCTCTTCTTCCACTCCCTTGACATCCACATAGAGCGCCATTTCCATTCTTGCTTCAAAATCTTGTGAATCAATGGCCACAGAACCACACCCTTCAGCATAGCTGGCCAACTCACGATCCGTGGTCACGAGCACCACCTTTTCGCCTTCATTTCGGCAAATTTTCTTAATCACTGTGTCAGCCGTTTCTCCTTGCCCTGAGTAGATGATGCGTATCCCTTTGTGCTGGCTTCTCTCTTCTGCAACATTCGGTTTGTTGGCAGCATCGAAAACTACGGTGATTCGGTGGCTTCGCACCCGCTTGTACTGCCGCAAACGTTCGAGCAAGGCATCCCTCCCCAACTGGAGAGACACCTCCTCTTGGGCGCTGAGCATCGCAGATTGGCGAATGAGATTATATCCATCAATAACCAGATGCATTGCCATGACCACACCCCCATGGCGAATTCTTATCAGCTGATCTAACCCCGTCTTCTCATTCTACTGAAGTTCAAACATCTGCACTAGATTAGAGTTGATGCACAGATGACCACGAATTGTTTTAACCGCAGAGGACGCTGAGACCGCGGAAAAGACATTAGCTTGAACCACGAAGAACACGAAGGGCACGAAGTAGACCAGTGATACATGAACGAACGGATCGCTTAAGAGCTCAATGTCAATTCTACGCCATCCCAACACTTTCCGCTATTTATTCTGTCATGAAATGGCTGATATCTGGAAGCATTTGCGGGGGATACTAGAATTGAGAGGCACACTGATGCAGAGAACATCAGTTACAAAGGATGGTACAAAATCTTGAAGTGTCAGAGAAAACGAGCCTGGATGTTTTAAGACTTTCTCCAGAGAAGATCCAGAATGCGTTGAAGGTCTTCGTCAGAATAGAATTCGATCTCTATTTTGCCCCTCTTGCCTCGACGAGCGATATTCACCTTGGTGCCGAAGTGACGAATAAGTTGATCGATAATGGCTCGTGCATGGCTGTCAAGCGGCGGTGCAGCCTTCACTTTCTTCTTTTTCTTCAGGAGAGTCTGGATTAACTTCTCTGTCTCCCGCACGGAAAGATTTCGTTTAACAATGGTATTTCTGGCCCGCAATTGTGCATCTGCAGCAGGTAAAGCGAGCAGTGCTCGAGCGTGCCCCATGCTCAACACCCCATCCACTATGTCATTGCGGATCTTCTCAGGCAATTTCAGCAGACGAATCATATTGGCCACAGTGGAGCGGTCTTTGCCTATCTTCTTGGCAATTTCTTCCTGGCTTAATTGAAACTCTTGGTGCAGTCTTCTGTAGGCCTCTCCTTCTTCAATGGGATTAAGATCTTTTCTCTGAATGTTTTCAATGAGAGCTAATTCAAATGACTCTGGTTCAGCGCTCTCCTTGATAATTACCGGGACCCGCTGTAGCCCAGCCAGCTGGGCGGCCCGCCATCGCCTTTCACCTGCTATTAACTGGTATCCCCCGTCTGTGCTTCTCACCAAGAGGGGCTGCAGTATGCCCCTCTCACGTACAGAGTCCACCAGGTCCTTGAAGGCCTTATCTCGAACATTTTGCCGCGGCTGATACGGATTGGGAGTGATCTCCTCAATGCCACAATAGAAAAATTGATCACCGGTTCGTGACAAAAGGTCAGCGTCACGAATAAGCGCTCCCAGTCCTTTGCCCAGTCCTTTCTTTTTGTTGCTTCGCTCCATAGCCTCTCTAACCTATTTTATTCGGTGTTGTCGGGTTACTCTGGCTCTTACAGCATCGTGCCCAGCCTCAATCGACAAGCCCATAGACCCTAAGCATCACCATTTACTTCTCGCCTGATTACTTCTTTTGCCAGTTCTAAGTAGGCCCGCGCTCCTGTTGAATTCACGTCATAGAGGAGGGCAGGCTTACCATGGCTGGGACTTTCGCTCAGCCGAACATTGCGGGGTACCACCGTCTTGAACACCCGCCCTTTAAAGTGAGTTCTCACCTCACTTGCTACCTGGTGGCAGAGATTGTTCCGGCTGTCGAACATGGTAAGCAAGATACCTTCAATACCCAACCCTGGATTGAGCGTTCTTTTTACCAGCTGAATAGTCCTCAGCAACTGACTCAATCCCTCCATGGCGTAATACTCACACTGCAGCGGGATTATCACTGTCATGGCGGCTGTCAGGGCATTAACGGTAAGCAATCCAAGCGAAGGTGGGCAGTCCAAAATGATGTAGTCATAGTGGGATACTATGCTGCTGAGACCATCACCTAATACCTTTTCTCTGGCCTCGAGAACCTGTAGTTCAATCTCGGCGCCAATGAGTTCTCTGGTGGCAGGAATGAGATGCAAATATCGTAAAGCTGTTGTACAGACAGTTTCCGCGGGTTCAGTCTCGTTGATCAGGAGCTGATAGAGGTCTTTCTCTACCTGTCCTCGATGTACACCCAATCCGCTGGTAGCATTTCCTTGTGGATCACAGTCCACAAGTAAAGTGCGTCGTTCAGCCACAGCCAGCGAAGATGCGAGATTTACGGAAGTGGTGGTCTTCCCCACCCCCCCTTTCTGATTTGCGATGGCAATGATCTTGGTCATATTTTATAACCTGCCGTACTCGCTCGTTTCCTGTATGATGTCCGCCCCACCTTGACAATCAGGAGGCCATATTTGCCATTGTACCGCCTGAGCGTGATTGCTGACAATCCTAGATATCCTATTGAGTTAGCTTAAGAGTGGCCTCCACCTGCAGGGCGATGACTCCGGTTCGGTCCAACCCCAAAGTGCTGGCACACAATAGCACACCGGTTCCAATTTTCAAAGAGAAATACCTCTTTGAGATGAGCCAATGTTTCACGTGAAACATTGGCTTTCATGATACTACCTAACTACTTGTTATGTGAGGAATAAAATCAAGTGAAGCTTTCGGTCTCGCGGCGTTAAGTAGTAAGCGTAATCGGAAACTCGTAATCCGAAATTACCTCCCCATGCTTCATGCTCCATGCCCTATGCGTTATGCTCATTTGTCCTTGTCTTTATAACGTCAAACTTCTATCATTACTGCCTGTCAAAAAAAAAACAATTTAGGGAGGAGTTTGTATGGCGCTGGTAAATGAACACTATCTGAAGTTGAAAGCTGGTTACCTTTTTCCTGAAATAGCTCGTCGTGTTCAGGCTTTTACCGATGCTAACCCTGGAGTTGAAATAATCCGACTAGGCATCGGTGACGTCACCCAACCCCTGCCACCTGCGGTCATCGATTCTTTACATCAGGCCGTCAGCGAGATGGGCAAACCCGAGACCTTTCGCGGATATGGCCCCGAGCAAGGCTATGAGTTTCTCATAGATCTTATCTTGGCAAATGATTACCAGCCTAGGTCCGTTCATCTAGAATCCGACGAAATTTTCGTCAGCGACGGCTCCAAATGCGATAGTGGCAATATTCAGGAAATCTTTGCCGTAGATAATATTATCGCTGTGGCTGATCCGGCCTACCCCGTGTACGTGGACACCAACGTCATGGCAGGGAGAACGGGTGAAGCCGATGCCCAGGGCCGTTACCATGGCCTCTATTACATGCCATGCACTGAAGCCAATGAATTCTTGCCCGAGTTGCCGGACCGCAAGGTAGACGTCATTTATCTCTGTTTTCCCAATAACCCCACAGGTGTTGTGGCCAATCCAGAGGTGCTGAAAGCATGGGTTGATTACGCTCTGCAAAACCAGGCGATAATACTCTTCGATGGTGCCTATGAGGCCTATATCACCGAGGAGCACATTCCCCATTCCATATATGAAATACCCGGCGCCAAAGAATGCGCCATCGAGTTCAGGAGCTTTTCCAAAACAGCCGGTTTCACTGGCACCAGGTGTGCCTACACTGTTGTACCAAAGGGTTTGGTGGCTCAAACCGCATCGGGTGAACCGGTTAGTCTCAACCAACTCTGGAACCGTCGCCACACTACCAAATTCAACGGTGTATCCTATCCCGTACAGGTCGCTGCTGCTGCCGTGTACTCAGATGAAGGTAAGGCCCAGGTACAAGAATTGATTCATTACTACATGGAAAACGCCAGGATTATTCGTGAGACTCTCACTGCTGCTGGTTTTGCTGTCTACGGCGGGGTAAATGCACCTTACATCTGGATGAAAACTTCTGGTGGTCTGAGTTCCTGGGACTTCTTTGATCAATTGCTTGCTCAAACGCACGTGGTAGGAACGCCCGGGTCAGGCTTTGGTCCCTCCGGTGAAGGATATTTCCGCCTCAGTGCTTTTGGTAACCGGGAAAACACTGAGGAAGCAGTCGAGCGCATCCGCAAGAAGATCTCTCCTTAAAAGCCGCAGAGCTAAACCACGAAGAGCACGAAGTACACGAAGTCAAAAAAAGTAATAAAGTCCCAGGCTGAGCCCGAGAAATTCACCACGGATCCACACGGAGATACACAGGATCTTTCCAGTTGGGTTGCCAGAAGATAACGATAAAGTTTGGGTGGACCGCTTAAAGGCTTCATGGGGAGCACTTGATGGTTAGGACAAGCAAGCTTGTCCTACCTCTCAAGGGCTCTTCATGAGTTCCCATAGGCATCTATCGGAACTCCCGCGAAACGGAGCCTTTAAGCAGCTTCCAATGTCCGTGACTCTCCGTGACCTTCTGTGGTGAATATTTGGTATGTTGAGATATATCGAGGAGAGACTTCAACTGATTGATACCTCTTCGTGCCCTTCGTGATCTTTGTGGTGAAACTTGAAGGTAGTGCTGAGTCAATGGGCGGTTTTCGGGGGTACTCGTATGGACCAGGCATCAAACAGTGAGTTGTAACGGAGGAGAAACACTCTACCCTCTACGGTGCGCACTTTGAAGTAATCTAGGGCTGGTTCGTCGGACTGAACTTCTCCCTCATACCAGCGATCAATGATTTCCTCCACTTGCCAGCGGCGGTCCTGAAAAATGAACGCCACTGGCCGCTCATTCGCACGATAGCCGCTATAGCATTCAACCTCTATACGTTCGTAAGGCATTCTGACCCTATCGCGGCTAGAAAGCCGCTCCCACAGATTCAAATCGTCATGGAGTAATGAAGTTATGGACTCTTCTAAAATATCAAATTCCAAGCACCAAATTCCAATGAAATCCCAAATTCCAATACTCAATGACCAAAACAGTTTTGGAATTTGGAATTTTGGTCATTGTGATTTGTTTGATATTTGTTATTTGTGATTTGGAATTTCTAGTCGCTCTTTTGCCCATACTCATCATGATCTTCGTACACTTCGTGCTCTTCGTGGTGAGACTTGCTTTACGGTAGGCTAATATCGCTTAGCTGTCTATCATAGAGCTTGCCGATTCCGTACTCGGATCGGCGCAGAAATCTCTCTTTGGCGGGTCCTATGATCTGCATTTCTGGATGTTCACGCTGCACCTCGATGGCAAGCTTCATCTCCTTGGTGCAACCAGTACTGTAGGTGGCGTCCTTACCAAGCCATTCAGGTGCTACCTCCCTGTTCAGCAGCCGAAAACTTGTCTCAATATCTTCTACGGTCTGAAATCTCCAAATATCGATTAAACCGCTCCGCTGCACCACTTCCCACATATACATGAGGTCGTCGGCGTCCATCCCAGGAACGAAGTGCTCGGCTGGATTAATAATAAAGCTCTTCTGGTATCCTTTCCGAAGATGGTCTACGTAAACTTTGAGAAGCTGAACCGCGGTCTCCATTTGCCCCGGGATGCTACCAATGATGGCGCTGTAGAAAATAACCTTATCGCCTCGATCCTTTGCAGCAGCCATCTCGCGAATG
>JASFGC010000205.1:0-6658 GCA_050123975.1 Syntrophobacterales bacterium
GTGATTTGAAAATCCTCCTCGAAATAAAACACAAAAACCCCGCTTTAAAAAACGGGGTTTTCTTTTTTTAAGAGTTTAACTGTTTTGGCCAGATCAGCCGCTGTGATAGCCCTTGCCGCAAAAGGGACTTGCCGCCATTGCGGGGATGTTGCACTCGAGGTGCCTTCTGGCGTCCTCTTTCATTGAGCGCCACATGATGTAATCATCTTCCTCTGGCCAGACCTCTATTCCCGGGCCTACCCAACCGAATTCCATGCTGGTTTCACTCTTATCTTTACGATCAGCCATCGTTGTTTTCTCCTGTGTATGTGAACCTTGAGGTGAAAAAAAGAGTAACCATTCCCGAATGACTGGTCAAGGGAGGGAGGAAAATAGATCGCAGAGCGCAAAGAGCAGAGCGCAAAGCGAAAATGGTAGCAAACGGTAAATGGTGAAGGGTAAACAAAAGCAGAACAGATCCGTTTACCATTTACCGTTCACTGTCAACCAAAAGATATGCGCTCTGCGAAAGGTTCTATCTAATTGTATTCCTCCTGGTAAATGTGTTTTCTGGTAAGAGGCAAGCCATTGGTTAAACCATTGGTGAAAAGAATTTGGTAGAGGCGAGAGCTGCCATATTTGAACCCGGCTGAGCAGGCGTGGAGATAAAGTCGCCACATTCGCGCGAATGATTCGTCAAACATACTCCGTACTTTCTCCACATTCTTTTCATAGTTGTTCGCCCAGCAATCCAGGGTGTGACCGTAGTGGAAACGCAGGTTTTCCACATCAATTATTGGGAAATCAGCCCGGCCCATTTCACGGACAATTTCGGCCAATTGTGGAATATAACCTCCTGGGAAAATGTATTTCAGTATCCAGGGGTCGCTGGGGAACTCAGTATTCTTGCCGATGGTATGGAGCAGACCTATTCCCCCTTTTTTCAATAGCTGTGAAACCTTACGCATAAACACCGGAATGAACGCTTTCCCCACATGTTCAAACATGCCGATGGAAACAAACTTATCGAACGTGCCGCTCATCTCCCGATAGTCTTGCAAAACTACCTCTATTTGGTTTTGCAACCCCAATTCTTTTATTTTCCTCTTAGCGCACTCGTACTGATTGCGAGAAAGGGTGTTTCCCAACCCCTCTATGCCGTAGTTTTGCGCAGCATAAATGAGCATTCCTCCCCAACCACAGCCAATGTCCACCAGTTTTTCCCCCGGCTGCAAGTCCAGCTTTCGGCAAATATGCTCATACTTATTCAGTTGCGCCTGTTCAAGGGAGTCGGTCTCACTCGTGAAGTAACCGCAGGAGTAGGTAAGAGTTTGGTCAAGAAAAAGTTGGTAGAAGTCGTCGCCGAGATCGTAATGATGCACGATGTTTTTTGGGGTTCGAGCCACAGTATTTCTTGTCACCAGGGAATGGGCGAGAAGTTGGATTTTTTTCCAGAAAGATACATTTTTCCTGTCGTATCTGAGGTAAATACCTAGACGCAACAATTCTTGCAGATCGCCATCAACCTCGAGTTCACCGGCCATATAGGCCTCGCCAAACCCCAGAAATCCATTGCAAATGACCTGTTGAGCGCTTTCTTTGGTTTTGAAACGCAGCAACACTGCCGGTTGGTCACCGTAAACCACGTCTTCTCCGTCCCAGAATTGGAATGCGAACCTGGAGCGAGGGTCAGTTGCGTGCATGAGGTTAGCTATATTCATTAACGATCTTTTCACTGTCTACCCCTTCTTCCTGCGAGTAAAAGAAATGTTATCAGAGACTTACGTGGTCAACATTTAAAGATAAGGGATACCCTTTGAGGTGCCAGCGTCAGCTTAGATAAAACACCCCATGAAAAAACCACTGGAAGCCCGGCAGGCACAACCACGTCACCGGCAGTTCTTTCAAACTCATTTCAGCCCGGAAACAAAAGTAAGATTAGTCTTGCCCGGTTTGTGCCTCTATGGATCGGTGGATCGCCAATTTGAGCTCAGTTAGATCAAATGATTTGACCACATAGTAATTTGCTGCAATGGATTTCAAGTTTTCTTTGTAGGTGTCGTACGCAGTACACAAAATAACCGGTAGGTTGTGATGTTTATTTCGAACCTCCTGGAGCAGGTCAAGGCCATCATAATCGACGAGTCTGATGTCCAGAACCACTACCTCTGGTTGAAGACTATCGATGGTTTTCAGGAGCTCATGTCCCGTTGCTCTCGTCCAGACCTTATGGCCTTCATCTGCTAGTTCTTCCGAGTAAAACTGGCGAATGTGCTCCTCATCATCCACCAGAAGGATTCTTGCCATACTGCTTCCTCTTAAAGGAACTTTGGTTAAAGGCTTTCTTTTGAGCAATCTTTATTCAACATCGAAAACCTGGTCCTAAGGGCCAGGTCAGATCGCATAGAGCATAGCGCATGGCGCATAGCGTACAAATATAGGGGCGTTGACATTGCAGTTTTTCGCTATGCGCTCTGCGCTTGGCGCTTTGCTTCATGAGCCGGGTCCTATGGGTCCGGATTCTTTACTGAATGGGCGCTTCGGTACTGGAGAGGCTCAACATCCCGGTTATCAGTAAAGATTTCTCATGATCGACTCATAATCCTCCTTGATTCTCTCGTACATCTTTGCATTTTCGATGGCAATGGCGCCTATTTCAGCCAGGACCTCGGCAGAGTTGATTTCGTCCTCTGAGAATTCTCTAAATTCAGGGGTATAGAGCCTCATTACCCCTATTATCCGCCCTTTGATACGCATTGGTACCGAGACAATACTGGCGATACCTTCCGCCTCCGCCTCGTTGGGATACTGGGCTCTCGGGTCCTCGATGACATTATAAACACTTATGGTTTTGCCCTCCATAGCATCTGATATGGACTTGTCAGCATCCACCGGCCCCTTGTTCAGGTATTGTTCGCTCAGGCCATGCGAAGCCACAAGCTCCAGGTTTTGTTTTCTCGGGTCCAACAAACGGATGGCTGAAGCTTTGAGACCCATTACCTGAGTTACATTGCTCACTAAAAGATTCAGAACTTCCTGCCGGTCTAGAGTAGAATTGACAGCCTTGACCACTTCTAGAAGGGAATTAGAATAAGCTTTTGCCTGTGATTTCATCTTACACCTCATGTGCAGATGCGCTTAAGGCGAAAGGTCTGTAATAAGACCATGGGTCAACCTCAACAAGGTCAGTAAGACAATGCGTCCAACAATGATTCACACCTGGGGTTTGACGAAGCGATGTTCCCAGGAATCTACTTTGTTCCTCTTTCGTGGTAGTTATATGAAGATTATTCTCTCATCCCGAGAGCCGGCAAAGCTCTCTCTTGCTTCATAGCCTCTTTCGAAGACGTATCGATTGAACTTACGCCGCTCCTCGTCGGCTACATTGCTCCTCTTTGTCGGTACATTAATGAGTATCCCCTCCATGGCAGCCTCTTTGGACAGGCTGATGAAGCGGTCGTCCTGCCTGAGGTGTAAATCTGCCACTATCACTCCAAATGAAAAAGGTCCCTTCAATATGGTGGGGAAGTTGTATTTAAAGAAGTCGTAGGCTATAAGCCGCAAGTCACAGCCTGTCTGGATGAGTTCTTCGAACTTCTCAATGAACTCCTCTCTCGTCAGGTAGCGAGGTCCCCTGCGGTTGGCGGTGACGAGAATGGGCTTTTCCACGAAGAAGTCTGCCACCACGGTGAGCCCGCGAGGAAAAGAGCTGCCGAAATCATGAGCGGTCGTGACTGCCCGCCATGCCTCCGTCAGTTCGAAGCCGTTGACATAGTCGACGAAATGGGGCACTGCTCCTACAACCTCATGTTCGCGGATCATTACGTCCACACACAGAGGCCCACCGGCCTGAGCCAAACCCCGGCACTGATGGATGGCCGAGTGAAATCCTCCACAGATGGCCGCATCCGCCTGCATATTGGCCAGGGTAAGGTAGCCGGAGCCACCGATGGCCGGATTGGAGATAGTGAGCTTTCTCGGTTGAGTCACTGTTTTCTCCTCTATGCTGCAAAAAGCTTGGCAATGTTGGTGGAATCGGCAAAGCTTATCCCCTCAAAGCTCAAGGCGGACACAGGACAGGGAAACTGCTTGCAGGCACCACATCCGAAACAGAGGCTAGGATCGTTGTTTAAAAGAGCATGGCACCTGAGGCCTATGCCACACAGCCGACATTTGAACCTGGGGAGGTCTTTGAGCTTTTCTGGCTCTTCCCGTGCAAGGCGCTCTCTTTCCTTTTGGAACTTGAGATCGAGGCATTCATCACTTTTCGTAAAACAACCCAGATTCAGTCCTACAGTCCGGGTGTCTTTGACCATATCCACCACGCAGACCCCGTCTGCCACCACCATAGTCTTGGCTTTGTTTAGGTAGCGGGCCATAAGTGCTGAAAAAAGCTCGGCATTTTCCTCCACCCGGTAGGGGTTTATGTGCATAACCTCAAAGCCCAAGGCTGCGCCCTCCTTGTCAAAATCAATCTCAAGGGGTATTTGACCGCCGGTCATGCGGATATTGTAGTTGTTATAAACAATGGTTATGGCACCCCACTTTTTATTCTTGGCGGCAAACTTGAATCCACTCATATTGAAGTTATACCCTCCATCCCCGGAGGCGGTAACCACGATCTGGTTGTCAGCACAAGACTCCTTTATCCCTTCCCCTACAATCACCCCTGAGCCCATGCAGAAAATCGTGTCCACTATGCGGTAGGCGTGGTAGCCCTGAAGATTCCCGCACCCCCTGTCGGCCGCATAGATAACCTGGTATTTATTTTTGCCTTTGAGCCCCCGGGCCTGGTTAAACTTCTTCAAGCCCTCGAATACTGACCAGGATACTTTGGTATCTCCACAGCCGGCGCAGTTGGATACCGGTCGCATGTAGGTTGTTTCATCAGGTGATCGAAATGCTGCTTCTGGTGTGGCGATCATAGTTCACACCTCCATTCAGTCAGCCAGAATATGGTCAATGTAAGAGAACCGCTCATAAATCCTCGGCTCATAAGGAATACCGCAGTCGAACACCTTCGCCTCGAGTCCGTGCCTGTTTACCAGATCCAAAAGTTGCATATAGATGACCTTTCCATATCCTTCTTCAAAGACGAAGATCTTCTCGATTGCAAGCTTGGTTATCAGCTTTTTGTAAAGAGATTCGGGTTGGGGAAACACTACGGTGGTTTCCACTGCAACAACCCCTCCAAATTTCTTTAACAACCGGTTCTTTAGCGTTTGGTCGTGCTTTACAAGCTGAAAGTCCTCTCGGAATGGACCGTTGAGTAGCAACAAGGTTCTGGGCTTCTCTCCGTATTGCTGCACCGTGTTGCCAAGGAAGTCGAAATATTCCCCAATCTTTCTTTTAAAGAGCGGAATCAGGTGCGAATGGAACTTATTCTCGCGCGGTCGGATATGCGGGCCAATGGTGACCAAGTGTTTGGGATCCCTCGTGAAGCCTCTTTGCCTCATGTTGGCACCAAGATCGACATCCATGGTGAGATCCACGGAGACTTCCCGGTAAGAAAGGTCGTAGTTCATGATGACTGCGAAGGGAGTACCCAGCTCCTCAAACAACCGATAGCAGTTCTTCACGGTTTGGTGGGCTGTGCGGGGAGAGTGGAGTTCAAAAGTGGGTATGCGGAAATGAAGGGAAAAGAGCACCTTATTGTCTTGCATGGTCTGGGAGGCAGTGCCTTGACGATCGTCCCCGGAGGCTATGCCGAGACCCCCAGAGTAGGGCACTATGTTCACTGCCACCCGGATGGCGTCCGCAGCGGTGTTGCCGCCGAGATGCTTAAAGGAACACATTACCCGGGAGCCTACAGGTATGCTCTTCCTTTGGTCATCGGCGAAAGCGGTCTCGCCATAGATGAGGTTCCACTCATCTTCGGTGAGAAACTCCCTCTTTTTTCTTTGCCCCTTACAAATCACTGCTCCCAGGGCAAAGGCGAAGGCATTATCTTCGTTGGTTGTGGTCCCCCAGTGCGCCGTGAGATTGTAGTTTACCTCATCCAGCGCCTGACCGAGTTTTACGCTGAATGGAGTCGCTCTCCGAATATTGCCAGTCAGTTGTTCAAAACTTCCCTGGAGATCCGAGATGGGGGCACCAGGATAACCAGTTGCCACCCTTACTCCAGCCTCCAGAGCCCCTCGAGCAACGGCCTGGTTGCCAGAAAGTCTAACTCTGCCTAGATTAAGCGCACCGTTTTTTTTCATGACTCACCTATTGGCTAACTATGTCGCCTCGTCCGGATGATCGAAGCTCCCTGCAGTCCGCCTTAGGCGGATTCGAAATGTAAGGAATGAATCCATTTTATTGTAGTTCGCTCGCTAACCCCGTCCGCCTTCGGCGGACTACGGAAAATGCGCTCGCTGGAGCATTTTCAATTATTGCGGTCGCAGCAGGCCATGACGAAATATCTGGGCTGGTCTTTGCTTCTGTCTGAACGCTGCGCCCAGCGGAAATTTGATTGAGAGATTTAGGAGAGATGAATACAGAGGTCGTGACTTGATGAACAGGAAGGGTTGCAGAAATAGTCGGAGTTCAATACGGTTGGGAGTGAGGGCTGATTCTGGCAGCGATATATCGCATTATCAGGAAAAACACTGTAGTACGGACTGGAATATTCTTTCAGTATGCGCTGAGCGCTCAGCGAGTGCGGTTCTCTACGTTAGGTGATCTCAATAGAACA
>JASFGC010000206.1:0-6650 GCA_050123975.1 Syntrophobacterales bacterium
GTAACCTTGGCCTGTATGTGCTGGGGCTTGGATAATCACTTTACTGCCTTGATCACTGGCATTACCCCGGCACAGACCACGCTTTGGAAGGGGTTGGTTGCAGGGATTATTAACCTGGTTATCGGCCTGCAATTAGATGGGTACACTGCCACAGTCTCTATGACCGTTGCAGCTCTTTTCGTTGGTGTTTTCTCCTATGGCATAAGCCTTTTACTCTACATCACCTCAGCCCAGAAATTAGGGGCCACTCGAAGTCAGATCATTTTCTCCAGTGCGCCTTTCTTTGGGGTCATTTTGGCCGCAACTTTTCTCAGAGAGCCCATTTCATTGGCCCAACTTATCGCCATTTTGGTTATTATAATCTCCCTGGTGTTTCTCTTCTTTGAACAACACTTGCATTGGCATCGACATGAGGCTACTGTGCATGAGCACTGGCATCGACATGACGATGGCCACCACAATCACGTGTTCCCGGGAACACCGCACGCCACCTACCACAGCCATCTCCACGAACACAAAGCAGTGACCCACTCTCATCCACACTGGCCTGACCCTGATCATAGGCACGAGCACAATGATGATTGAAAAAGGCATAGAGCAAAGGGCATGGGGCATGGAGTATCAAAAGTAAAGAATCCGGACCCAAAGGACCCGCCTTCGCCATGGCTACGGCGCGGCAGGCCCGGCTTTGAACTGCCCCCTGAGGGGGCTTCCCTACTCTTTCCCCCTTGCGCCAGTCCGCTGGAGTGATGGAGTGGTGGAGTAATGGAGTAATGCAAGAACCAATTCAAATTAAATTCAAGCTTTTGTTTTTGCCAACACTCCAGTACTCCAATACTCCAATACTCCAAAAGTGTTCGCACTTGTACCGGCAGAGCCATTGTATTCTGACCCCCGCGAGACGGGATCGTGGACTGGCCCCAAGGACCAGGTTTTCGATGCTGAATAAATAATCCGGACCCAAAGGACCCCGCTTTGCACTGCCCCGAAGGGAGCGGCTCAAGGCACAAGGCATAGGGCACAAGGAGAAATTTGAATTTGGAATTTGGAAATTGGGAACCAGCCCGAAGCGTGGGAGTCCTAAGGACAATTTCGAAATTAAAGAATCACAATCCAAAATCCGCAATCCGCAATTACCTCGCTATGCGCCATGCGCTATGCTCTATGCGACCTGACCTTGACCTGAGTGCTAGATTCTCAATGTTGCATAACTCTGCCTAGCCCGTTGACTCAAACTTTTTTCCGTTCTAGAATCACGCTGCATCTTTCCTTTGTGCTGCTGCAAATTATCCTGGGAATTAGTAATGACTCACCCCAACTCTCTCGATCAAGATCTGCTTAAAGCAATTCTGCACTCGATCCCCCATGGAATTGTCCTGTTTGAGCCTGGCGGACAAATTGTTTTTGCCAACAGGTTTGCCGAACAGTTGTTAGCGTTCCGAGCAGGCGAATGGAGTGACAGTTCAATCTCGTGCATGTTCCTGGAGGACGATTGCGAAGTATTCCTGCCCAATATAATAAAACTTACCACAGAAGAAGGGAGGTTTGAGGGTGAGGCACTCTTGCGCGATAGAGATAACCGAGAGTTTTTCGCCTATATCACCACCTTCCTCTACCGAGGCGGTGCGCAGGATATTATCATAGCTGCTGTTCAGGATATTGGCACCTTGAAAACTCTCCAGCGTGAGCTCATGGAGACCCAAAGAGTGCGATCCATGGCAAAAGTCGTGGATCAGATGGCCCATCACATCCGCAATCCAATTGCGGCGATAGGTGGCTTTGCCGCCCGGTTGCTCAGAAAAGGGGTTGACGAGAAAAATAAAGAGCTTTACCAAGATATCATCTATCAAGAAGCCAGCCGATTGGACAAGCTACTGAGGAATCTGGCCGACTTCACAACTTTACCACTTCCCTCCCTGGCACATGATACCTTTGAGCAATTGTTGAACCGGGCTCTGGATATGGTTCCGGAAACCTTAAAGGCAGCAGTCTCAGATTGGAATACACCGCCTGCAGAAGAGCTACGGTCGGTAAGCGCTTTTATGGATGTGGAGTTTATGGCCCGAGGTCTAGCCAACGTAATCACCAATTCGCTGGAATCAGGCGATCCCACCGTAGAAGTCACGATCCAGGTGACCACCGTTGAAGACCACATCCTCTTCAGCGTCAGTGACAATGGTTGCGGTATCAAGGAAAAGGATTTACCGCTGGTTTTCGATCCGCTTTTCACCACAAAAAACGAGCACGTGGGCCTTGGTCTTACCATTAGTCAGCGAATCATCAATGACCACGACGGGACCATCAAGATTGAGAGTACTGTTGGAGAGGGAACTACGGTTACTATGGAAATCCCGCGCGAAAAGCGGAGGTCAATTCGAGTACGTAGACTTTAGGGATTTCGGAATGCGGATTACGGATTGTGGATTTAAGATGTGGGATGTGAGATGTGGGATTCTAAAATTCGCTATTCGACATTCGAAATCATTGTCTCCTGGATTCTGACTCCTGGCTCCTCGTTTTCAATTCCGCAATCCGCATTCCGCAATCCGAAATCATGAAAGTGCCTAGTTTTTTGTATCTACTGCCAAATACGGCCGGAGACGTTTTAGTGTTACCGGACCGATGCCCTTCACAGCACGTAGATCTTCCAACGTGGAAAAACCACCAAGACGGGACCTTTGTTCCACAATACGTTTGGCCAAGGTCTGAGTGATTCCTGGCACCCGGGCCAACTCTGCTGCCGATGCTTGGTTGAGATTCAGTGGCACTCCCAGGGCCAGTCGACTCGAAACATCCATCCACCCCAGACGCAACCGAGCAAGTCCATCTTCAGTAGCTGTGATGTGCACACGTCTGGCATGAGTAACTTCCACCCTTGTCCACTCTGGCTCCGGATTCAACTGCGGAAGAAGTCCGCCAGCGCCGACCACCGTCTCACTTACGGTGACGGGTGGATCGAAGGAGTATATTCCAGGATTCCGAACCTCACCGCTCACTTGGATGATGAATTCCGTGGGAAGAAAGAGAGAGGACTCTCCACTTTGGCGATGGTGGAAGTAATGGCGCCACCCATAGAAAGTCAGGAGAAAAAGAGAGAGCAGAATGATGATGGCCGCTTGCGAGCGAGAAAAACGGTTCATCTCATCTTGAAACGTCGGAGTTCTAATCGTTGGCAGAACAGTAAATTCTTATTCATGTTTTCAGATAGAACTCGGAGATTTTTGATTGCAGATTGTAGAGTTTAGAGTTTAAAGTTCAGACTTTATAACTATGCATTGAAAAAATTGTCCAGGCTCAATTCGAAATTCGAAATTCGAAATTCGAAATTTTTACTACCGAGGTGCTTTGCTATTTCTTCTTGTTGTTCTCGTCTTTGAACATCTTGTAGTTGATGCTATCCACCAGAGCCAACCAGCTCGCCTCGAGAATGTTTTCCGAGACTCCCACCGTTCCCCATACATTTTCACGATCAACCGACTCGATGAGCACCCGAACTTTGGCAGCGGTTCCTTCTTTGCCGGGCAAGACCCTTACTTTGTAATCGTTGAGCCTCATATCTGCCAGTCCCGGATAGAATTTCTCCAGAGCCTTGCGCAGCGCATTGTCAAGAGCATTCACCGGCCCTACTCCCGTGGCAGCAGTGTGCTCCACCTTGCCACCGACTCTCACCATGACGGTGGCCTCAGACTCCGACGGCTGGCCCTCATCCGTTTTGGACACCAGAACTCTGAAGCCAACGAGTTCGAAATATCTTTTCACTTTCCCCACTGCCTTGTTCATCAGTAACTCGAAAGAGCCTTCCGCCGCCTCGTACTGAAAACCTTCGTGTTCCAGCTGTTTCAGCTCTTCCAAAACCTGCATGGCAACGGGATCCTTGCTGGAAATCTTCAGGCCGTACTGCTCAGCTTTCTGTTTAATGGTGCTCCTCCCGGAAAGGTCTGACACCAGAACTCGTCGGCGGTTGCCAATCAGCTCAGGATGCAGGTGTTCGTAGGTTTCCGGGTTGCGCTCAACTGCGGCCACATGTATACCTCCCTTGTGGGCAAATGCACTCCTCCCCACATAGGGCTGATATCTGAATGGTCTGATATTTGCCAGTTCAAGAATGTAGCGAGAACTCTCGCGCAATTTGGTGAGTTGCTCATCCGAGATGCAATCCAGCTTCATCTTGAGTTTGATGGCCGGGATAATACTACAAAGATTGGCGTTGCCGCAGCGCTCCCCTACCCCGTTCATGGTACCCTGAACATGGTTTGCACCCAATTCCACAGCCGCCAGTGAATTGGCCACAGCCAACTCTGAGTCATTATGAGTGTGTATGCCCAGCTCTGCTTTGGGCAACTCCTTTTTGACCCGCCGAATTATCTTCTGAAGCTCCGTAGTAAGGGTGCCGCCATTGGTATCACAGAGAACAAGACAGTCTGCCCCTGCTTTCAGCGCTGATTTGAGGCTGGCAAGGGCGTAATCAGGGTCGGCCTTGAAGCCATCAAAAAAGTGTTCGGCATCGTAAAACAACTTCGATACCTTCGGTCGCAAAAAGGCCAGAGAGTCGTGGATGATTTCCAGATTGCGTTCTAAGGTGGTACGCAGGGCGTCACGCACATGCACGTTCCAGCTCTTGCCAAAGATGGTAATCACCTCGGTTTTTGCTTTTATCAGTGCGGCCAGGTTGCGGTCCTTAGCCGCTGAGCCGCGAGGGTTGTGCGTGCTGCCGAAGGCTGCGACTTTCGATTGCTTCAGCTCGTAGTTCTTGATTTCCTTGAAATAGGCCACATCCTTCGGATTTGATCCCGGCCAGCCGCCTTCGATGTAATGTATGCCCAGTTCATCAAGCTTCTTGGAAGTGCGAATCTTATCTTCCAGGGAAAGGTTGAAGTCCTCTGCCTGGGTTCCATCCCTCAATGTGGTGTCATAGATTTCTATTTTACGCATTTTTCTTTCCTATCTCTTTCTTGGCACAATTTATCCGGCGTTTCTTTACTAGTTGCTGGAATGCCTAAAGTGTCTAAAATGATCTAAAATGCCTAAAATTATAAGGCCGTATTGCTAAAAGATATTAGATTAAAACAACGTTCGCCGCTTCTCCGTTTCTCCTCGTCTCCGGGTCGTTCAGCTTTGCCTAGTGTAGTGTTTAGTTCATAGTTCCTAGTGTCTAGTTCTTAGTTGCAACGGCTGCGATCGCTATAACGTATCACAGAAAAACGCCACAAATAAGTGGCCGCGTTGCTCTTACTCCGGGATCTCGTGCTGCAGTGGTTTATCCAACTCAAAAACATCGTGGAGAATCTGTACCGCTTTGGCCGTGTGACTATCGTCTATCACGCAGGAAACCTTGATTTCCGAGGTGCTGATCATATGAATATTGATACCCTCATTACCCAGCGCTTGAAACATCTTGGCAGCGACTCCGGCATGGTGACGCATGCCCACCCCGATGACAGATATCTTGGCAATATTCTCATCACTTGAGATTTTTAAATCTGTCCACTCTTTTTTCATCCCCTCCAGGACACCGATAGCGGCCTGACGATCCAGCCGGGGAACGGTAAAGCTCAGGTTGGCCAGGCTCGTGTCACCGGTGCTGCCCTGAATGATCATATCCACCACGATTCCTTCTGTGGCAATTTCGGTAAATATCCGGGCGGCTACACCGGGTACATCAGGCAGTCCTGCCAGTGTGATGCGGGCGTCACCCTTGCTGTAAGCGACACCAGAAACCATCACTTGTTCCATGGACTTCTCCTCCTTAACCACCATAGTGCCAGGCTCATTTTCAAATGAAGAGCGCACATGGACTGGCACGTTGAATTTTTTAGCAAATTCCACCGAGCGAATGTGTAACACCTTGGCTCCCATGCTGGCCATCTCCAACATCTCGTCGTAGGAGATGCGTTGCAACTTTCTCGCTTTATGGTACATGTTGGGATCAGTGGTGTACACTCCGGCCACATCAGTGTAAATTTCGCAAACATCAGCAGCAAGGGCAGCAGCCACGGCAACGGCCGTAGTGTCTGAGCCTCCTCTGCCAAGAGTGGTAATGTTACCTCTTCCATCTAGACCCTGAAATCCAGCGATAACCGGGATACATCCTTTATAGATGTTATGCCAGATCGGTTCAGTGCGAATTTCACTTATACGCGCCCGACCGTAAGCATGGTCTGTGTATATTCGCGCCTGATGGCCTAGCAGAGACTGGGCCTCGTGCCCCATCTGTTTTACGGCAATACTGAAAAGGGATATGGTGACTTGCTCACCCGTGGCAAGCAGCACGTCCTGTTCCCGGGGGTCCGGTTGCTCAGCCACCTCTTGGGCCAACTGAATCAGTCTGTCGGTCTCCCCGGCCATAGCAGAAAGCACCACCACCACGTCATGACCAGCGTTGCGAGTAACGATGACTCGCTCAGCCACCTCTTTGATTCTCTCGGTGTTGGCCACCGATGTTCCGCCGTATTTTTGAACGATGAGCGCCATTGCGCTAGATTCCCCTCAATGTCAGAAAGTCGACCCTGCCGCCACATCCTGTAAGGATCCGGAAGATTTTCTCTATAAAATTTTTAGAATGACCGATACACAGGAAAGTGTCAATGGAAAAAATGAAGATTGGAGATTGCAGATGTGGGATGTGGGATGTGGGATGTGAGATTGTGGAT
>JASFGC010000207.1:0-6648 GCA_050123975.1 Syntrophobacterales bacterium
GTATTCTAAGGGCCAGGTTTGTTTCCGCATCGGCTGTCTCTGATAACAACCAGTTGATGGTGAGCATCCCTTTCAACTCGCTGCTTTCATCTGAGCCAGTACCAAAAGATCGAATAATACGTTTCGGTTCTTTGAACGGTGGTTGTAGAGGTATGCTTGAGTCAATTTCCTGGCGCTCAAATTCCTTAAGGTATTCATTCACCAAGCGAAGCCGCTGCTCCGGGTCATCATCACCATGAAAGAAGATACGGGCATTGGATGGATGATAGTATTTCTGGTGAAATGAGGCGAACTGCTCGAAGGTGAGGCTGGGAATATGCCTGGGTTCTCCACCTGAATCGTAACCATAGGTATGGTTGGGGAAGAGTGACTGCTGGCTGTACTCAGCTAGAACCCTGTCTGGAGACGAGTAGGCACCTTTCATCTCATTGAAAACTACCCCTTTATAGATGAGCGGTTTGTCCAGTTCTTCCAGTTCAAAGTGGTGTCCTTCCTGCTGCAAGGTGAATGGGGTTAGGCGCGGGTAGAGCACGGCATCCAGGTAGACATCGATGAGATTGTAAAAATCCTGCAGGTTTTGACTGGCCACAGGGTAACAAGTTTTGTCGGGATAAGTGAAGGCATTGAGAAAGGTTTGCAGAGAACCTTTCATAAGCTCTACAAAGGGTTCCTTTATAGGATATTTGCGCGAACCACAGAGTACAGAATGTTCTAAGATATGCGCCACACCGGTTGAATCGGTGGGTGGGGTGCGGAAGACGATTCCGAAGACCTTATTTTCGTCGTTGTTGACGAGGGATAATAGCTCTGCTCCAGTCTTTACGTGGCGATAAAACTCAGCCTTCGTTTCCAACTCGGAAATGTGCTGTTCCGCAATACGCTCAAATCCATGGACGGTTTTCATCAATGCCTCCAGGTTGCTATCGGATATTTTCCTATATAGTAAGACCGTATTTGCGCTTGTCGAGCCTAAGCCCCGTATTGCTGGGGTAATTTCGAATTATTGACAGAATAATTGCTTTTAACAGTTAGATTGTTGTTGCATTTAAAGTAAAGTTTTCGAGTAGTTGTGTCATAATTGACATAACCGTTTATTCTTGACAGTCCTTTTGGATGTGCTATTTTGAGCCAATATGTTTAAGCTTTTCAACCTTTAACTTAGTCTCCATCTCATTTCAGCATCACTTAACTCATGAACCACCAACTGTCATCAGACAGAATTTCAGCCTGCGGTGCGTCTATTCTTAATTACTATTTGGTTGGTTCTTCCTAGCAAGCGCTCGACCTTAAACTAGGTAAGTGAGTTTCGCCCAAAGGCTATCTTGGTCCGCTAAATGACTGTCAAACTGGTGGAGACCTCGGTAAGAATACTTCAAGCTACGATTTTCAAGTCAACGGGAAATGGACAAGGATAAAACTGAACCAGACAACTAGAGGCGTGTGGACCTCTAGAACATGAAAGGGGGTGTTAGGAGTAGGTCTAAAACGTGATCGCAATGTACCGATGTTTCATGAAAGGAGGGCAAAATAGACCTATGCAGATTACAAGAAGAGATTTCATGAAAATCTCTGGTGCTGCGGTAGGTGGCCTCGCTCTCGGTGGATTGGGTTTTGACCTTGCACCGGTAGAGGCGCAGGCCCAGACGCTCAAAATTCGCTGGGCCAAGGAAACCACCACCATCTGCCCCTACTGCGCTGTTGGTTGTGGCATCATTGTCCACACCGCCAGAGACGGATCGGGCAAAATCATCAACACCGAAGGCGATCCAGACCACCCCATCAACCAGGGCTCACTCTGCGCTAAAGGTGCAGCTCTGTATCAGTGGGTAACTACAGAGAGTCGAATCAAGCGGCCTCTCTATCGTGCCCCGTACAGTGACAAGTGGGTGGAGATGTCCTGGGGACAGGCCTTGAGCGAGATTGCGAGGCGCGTAAAGCAAAGTCGTGACGGCAGCTTTACCACCACGAACGCCAAGGGCCAGGTGGTAAACAGAACCGATGGTATTGCCCATGTGGGCAGCGCCGCACTGGACAATGAGGAGTGCTGGACGCTGCAGGCGATGATGAGGGCTTTGGGTCTGGTCTATATTGAACATCAGGCCCGTATCTGACACAGCGCCACTGTTGCGGCTCTGGCAGAGTCGTTCGGACGCGGCGCAATGACGAACCATTGGATTGACATCGGCAATAGCGATTGCATCCTTGTTATGGGAAGCAATGCTGCCGAAAATCACCCCATCTCCATGAAATGGGTGATGAAAGCCATGGAGAATGGGGCCACTCTTCTCAGCGTTGATCCCCGGTTTACCCGGACCTCAGCCAAGGCAGATTTTTACACCGCCCTGCGTTCAGGGACGGACATCGCCTTTTTGGGTGGGATGATCAACTACATCATTAGCAACGACCTGTATAACAAGGAGTATGTGGCGTATTACACCAA
Source organism: Syntrophobacterales bacterium (assembly GCA_050123975.1). Taxonomy (GTDB): domain Bacteria; phylum Desulfobacterota; class Syntrophobacteria; order BM002; family BM002; genus BM002. The sequence goes on from JASFGC010000207.1 coordinate 2,441, forward strand.
CGCCGGCTTCATCCTGGGCAAGAAGTACGGCTTCAAGGATGGAGTTTTCTCGGGCTATAACAAGAAGACCAAGTCTTACGATAAGTCTTACTGGGCCTTTGAAAAGGACGAAAAGGGTATTCCCAAAAGAGACCACAGCCTCAAGAATTCTCGCTGCGTGTTCCAACAGCTGAAGAAACACTTCTCCCGCTATGATCTCAAGATAGTCTCGGCTATTACGGGTACACCCACGGCTGACCTGGAAAAGGTCTACAAAACGTATGCGGCCTCGGGCGAGAAGGGCAAGGCTGCTACTATCATGTATGCTATGGGCTGGACCCAGCACACCGTAGGCGTCCAGAATATTCGGACCATGGCCATGATCCAGTTGCTTCTGGGCAATATGGGTGTTGCCGGCGGCGGCGTCAATGCCCTGCGTGGTGAGTCCAACGTCCAGGGCTCCACGGACCACTGCCTGCTGTGGCACATTTGGCCCGGCTATCTGAAAACGGCTAGAGCGTCCAATACTTCATTGGAAGCCTATAACAAGCGGTGGACTCCAAAGACCAATGACCCGCTCAGCGCCAACTGGTGGGGAAACTATCCCAAGTATTCAGTGAGTTTCCTGAAGTCCATGTTTGGCGAGAACGCAACTCCGTTTAACGGCTTTGGCTTCGATTGGATGCCCAAGGTCGATGACGGCAAAACCTACTCCTGGTTGGATCTGTTTGACGTCATGTATAGGGGTGAGTTCACCGGCTTTTTTGCCTGGGGACAGAATCCGGCCTGTTCCGGTGCCAATTCCAACAAGACCCGCGAGGCATTCACCAGGCTGGATTGGATGGTAAACGTCAACCTGTTTGAAAACGAGACCGGGTCTTTCTGGAAGGGTCCAGGTATGGATCCCAAAAAGATCAAGACCGAGGTCTTTTTCCTGCCCTGCGCTGCCTCTGCGGAGAAAGAAGGCTCCATTACCAATAGCGGCCGTTGGAGCCAGTGGCGCTACAAGGCGGCTGATCCTCCCGGAGATGCCCTCCCTGATGGCGACATCATGGTTGAGCTCATGAACAAGATCCGAAAGCTCTACCAGGTAGAAGGAGGGGCCTTCCCTGAACCCATCTTGAACCTCAAGTGGGACTACACAACCAAGGGCAAGTTCGACGCCCACAAGGTGGCCAAAGAGATCAACGGCTACTTCCTGGCGGATGTAACCGTGAAAGGGAAAATGTACAGAGCGGGGACCCTGGTGCCCAGTTTTGCCTTCTTGCAGGCTGACGGCACCACTTCCTCGGGCAACTGGCTCTACTGCCAGAGCTACACCGAGAAGGGCAACATGGCGGCGCGCCGTAGCACCAAGGATAAATCCGGCATCGGCCTCTACTCCGAGTGGTCCTGGTGCTGGCCGGTAAACCGTCGGATCATCTATAACCGGGCCTCCGTGGACCGTTTCGGTCAACCCTGGGATAAAGAGCATCCGGTCATCAGATGGACGGGCAAAAAGTGGGCCGGCGATGTGCCTGACGGCGGTTGGCCGCCCATGCTCACGGCTGACGGCAAAATGAACCCCAAGACCAAGTTTCCCTTCATCATGAAGCCCTCGGGTCATGCCCACGTGTTCGGGCCGGGTCGCGCCGATGGGCCTTTTCCGGAGCACTATGAGCCTCTGGAGTGTCCCATTGAGAAGAACTTGATGAGTGGACAGTTCATCAATCCCACCATCAAGGAATACGGTACTGCTGCTGACGCCCGGGCCACCTGCGATCCTCGCTTCCCAATAGTTGGCACCACCTACCGGGTCACCGAGCACTGGCAGACAGGATTAATGACCAGATGGCAGCCATGGTTGGTCGAGGCACAGCCCCAGTCGTTCTGCGAGATGAGCCAAGAGCTGGCAAAACTCAAAGGAATCAAGAACGGTGATAAGGTGATTGTGGAGTCGGTGCGAGGGAAGGTGGAAGCGGTGGCCATCGTGACCATACGTTTCAAACCTTTCAAGATTGCCGGTACCACTATTCATCAGGTGGGCTTGCCCTGGTGTTATGGCTGGGTTACTCCCAAAGATGGCGGTGACAGTTCCAACCTGCTCACTCCCTCCGTTGGTGATCCCAATACCAAGATCCCGGAAACCAAAGCCTTCATGGTGAACGTTAGAAAGGCATAAAAGGAGGTGAGACCTGTATGGCTGACAAATCGTTTTTCATAGACACTACCAAGTGTACGGCTTGCCGAGGCTGCCAGGTGGCCTGCAAACAGTGGAACAAGCTGCCGGCCACCAAGACCCGCAATTGGGGGAGCTTCCAGAACCCAGCAGATCTCTCCTTCAGTACCTTTAAGTTGGTACGATTCCGAGAGGTGGTTCGCGGGGGCAAGGTCCAATGGTATTTCTTCCCGGACCAGTGCCGGCATTGTCTCGAACCCCCGTGTAAAGACACCATGGAAGGTTTTGTTGACGGGGCCGTCATCCACGACGAGTCCACGGGTGCCGTTGTTTATACGGGCAAAACCCGGATGCTGAGTTCTTCGGCCTTTGAGGAGGTCCGGGAGTCATGTCCATACAATATACCCCGGCAGGATCCAGGCACTGGCCTGGTATCCAAGTGCACCATGTGTTTCGACCGAGTGGGGAATGGCCTTCTTCCTGCATGTGTCAAGGCCTGCCCGACTGGGACCATGAACTTCGGTAATAGGGGTGACATGCTGGCCATGGCGAACCAGAGAGTGGCTGCGCTCAAGAAGAAGGGTTACGAGAAGGCCCAGCTTCTGGATGCTGATTCTATTCGTGTCATCTTCTTGGTGGTGGACGATCCGTCGATCTACTACAAATTTTCGGTGGCGCAAAACGATGTTGGCATCAGTCGCAAGCTGGCGCTGCGCAAACTCTTCCGGCCCGCCACTGAACTCATTACCAGCGTGACTAAACTGTAATGAGGATGAATACCTCACGATAAAAATAACGTCGCGCTAAACCTTGGGAGGGACAGAGTCCCTCCCTTTTTTGTGTTTGCTTAGCAGGTCAAGATCTGATCATCCGAGCGAATTTTGTGGGTGCGATCGTACTAGTTAAGAGAACGCTTCACATAAAGTAGGGGCGGGGTTTACCCCCGCCCAAAAAGGTAATTAAAATCACCATTGCGGGAGGGGATTAACCCCTCCCCTACGTAATGTGTTCAACGGCACATGGACAAACTATTGACTAGTGCAGCAATTACATATTATGTGAGTTCAATATCCAGGCTCACTACCAGGAGAGGCAAAATCTTATGTTTGCAGAAATTGATGATTTCTATCAGCGCATGAAAAATCGGCTGGAGCACTGCAGGAAAGAGCGAAAGGAGCTTGCAGAAATCCTTGATTTTTACGGTAAGGTGTTGAGCGCCCAACAAGAAGCGCAGCAAGAAACACCAATACCGGAGATTGACCTGACGGAAGATCGCCTCAATTTAAAGATTGAAGAAGGCTTTCCCTTGATGGATTCAGAAAATTTTTCGGTTGATAGAAATTCCTTGGAGCGTCTTTTTCGTAATCTCTGCCATCTCTCATCAACTGAGAATCCTGTTCTTGCCTCGGCCGGGGAAATCCTCCATCAAGCGATGGACTCTGGTACGCTTGATGTGACCAGGTTGGGCACAGCAGTTCTGGACAATAATGCAGAGGCCATAGAGGAATACGCCAAAGATCTGGGAGTCCCGCAACCTGTCCTTCAAACCCTGGCTAAACTCAGTTTACAGCCTTCACTGCTGGCCACTGCCGCGGTTGTCGGTAAAGGTTTTGCTGCAGAGAACTGGCAACAGTCTTACTGTCCCATATGCGGAGGACTCCCGGCAATTGCCGCCCTGGTGGGCGAGGAAGGAAAAAGGGAGGCACTCTGTTCATTCTGTGGACACTTCTGGCAGTTACCCCGGCTACAGTGTCCCTTTTGCAGTACAGAGAAACAGGAGGATCTGCGCTACTTCTATGGTGAGGGCGAAGACCTCTACAGGGTGTACGTTTGCGAACACTGCAAGGGATATATTAAAGTAGTAGATACACGTGAGCACGGAGATCCAAGGGGGCTGGCAGTGGATGATGTGGTAACCACCCACCTTGACCTGCTAGCCGAAGATGAAGGGTACCGGCGTAAAGCTCCCAGGCTTTGGGGAATATAGTTCGCGATCTTTTGGAAAGCCAACTCTTTCTAGTTTTAAATCGGTTTTGCTTAAGAAGTTGCTAAGTGGTACTGGAGTACTGGA
>JASFGC010000208.1:0-6598 GCA_050123975.1 Syntrophobacterales bacterium
GACCCGGCTTTGCACTGCCCCCGGAGGGGGCTTCCATACTCTTTCCCCCTTGCGGCAGTCTTCTGGAGTGATGGAGTGGTGGAGTAATGGAGTAATGAAAAAAACAATGCAAGCTAAATTCGGGCTTTCGTTTTTGCCAACACTCCAATACTCCAAAACTCCAGTACTTTAAAATGGTTCGCACCTGTACCGGCAAAGCCATTGAACTCTGACCTGGCCCTTAGGACCAGGTTTTCAATGTTGAATAAACATAGAAGCTGGAGGGCCAGTTTTACTGTATTTAATAATACCAATCCAGTAGGCTAACTTGACAATTGTAAAGCTCTCGTGATTTATTCTTGAGATCGATTGTTGGACACTCTACTCCCTGCTCTCTGGTTGCAGCGAATTCACGGCCCTAGCGGACTTCCAGCTCCAGCGTTGTTCTATCTCAAGCCCGGATATTACATGAATTCCTGTCGCGAGACCACAAAGATGGGCGTGCCACCTGGCAACCGCAGGGTGTTGGTTTCCGTACCTGCAACGGTACGTCGCAGGGGCCGACACCCGAGGACGCCAGGAAGGACGGCCATATCTGTGGTCGCAGCAAGTGATTCATGTAATATCCGGGCTAGGAACCTTTTTTAGATGGGATAGTATGATGAAGGTGCTCTTGGTATACCCGGAATACCCGGTAACCTTTTGGAGCTTTGACCACGCCCTCAAGTTCATCTCCAAAAAAGCTGCCTACCCCCCCTTGGGGCTTCTCACAGTCGCAGCCATGCTCCCGGAAGAGTGGGAGGCTCGGCTGGTGGATCTGAACGTCGAGAAGCTCAAAGACGCTGATCTGAAGTGGGCTGATTACGTAATGATCAGCGCAATGTTGATTCAGAAAAAATCGGTTTCCCATATCCTCCAAAGATGTCGCTCTCTGGGAACAAAAGTCATCGCCGGCGGACCTCTTTTCAACAGCACGCCTGACGAATATGTTGATCTTGTGGATCATTTGATCCTGAATGAGGCAGAGCTTACCCTCCCTCCTTTCTTGGCAGATCTCGAAGCTGGAAACCCCAAGAAAGTCTACCGCACCAATGGTTTCCCTGAGATGAATTTGACACCCACCCCCCGCTGGGATCTGCTCAAAATAGAGAAATATGCCACCTTAATGATTCAGTGCTCGCGGGGTTGTCCGTTCGATTGCGAATTCTGTGACATCACTGCCCTCTATGGCCGCAGAGCCCGGGTGAAGAATGCGGATCAATTGATTCAGGAACTGGAAGCAATCTACAACTTGGGGTGGCGAAACAGTGTGTTCATTGTTGACGACAACTTCATCGGCAACAAGGGGAAGATAAAGAAGATGCTTCCTCGTCTCATCCACTGGATGCAGACGCATGATTATCCTTTCCAATTCATTACCGAAGCATCTATTAACCTTGCCGATGACGATGAACTCATAGAGTTGATGGCCGAGGCAGGCTTCAACAGAGTTTTTATCGGCCTCGAAACACCAAACGAGGAGAGTCTAGAGGAGTGTTCCAAACACCAGAACCGGGATCGTAACATGGTTGCTGCTATCAACAAGCTCCAGGCGGCAGGCATTCAGGTTTTTGGTGGTTACATTGTTGGATTCGACAATGACGATGAGGGAATCTTCCATCGGCAAATAAAATTCATCCAAGAGTCCGGCGTGGTAACAGCAATGGTTGGGATCTTGAATGCGCTGCCGAAGACCAGACTCTGGCAAAGACTACAGGCGGAAAACCGACTCCGCTTTGATGTCAGTGGTGATAACACCGACGGAACCATTAACTTCATCCCAAGAATGGATAAGGAGACCCTTATCAAAGGCTACCGCAAGATCGTCCGAACCATCTACAGTCCTCGATACTTTTATCGCCGGGCCTGCAAATTCTTGGAACACTATCAGCCCCGCCGGAAATCGCACACGCAGGACTATACGCTAAAAACTTTCCTCAAGTCTGTTTTCTATTTGGGTATCGTGGGAAATGGCATATCCCAATGGTACTTTTGGAAAATGTTATGTAAATCTTTACTATTCCATCGAAAGTTGTTACCCGATGCTGTCACATTAATGATCTTCGGACACCACTTTCGCAAAGTCTCAAAAAGAATCTGAGCACACCGCCCGTACAAAGAAATAGCAGCTAAAATCCTGCCAAGATACAAAACCCATATCCACGCTCACGTACCAGGCCGCAACAAAAGAGCGTCGATCCGCACTCCAAAGCCATCTCTTCTCCTGAGAAAAAAGAGGCTCAATACACAGAGCAGCCGTGTCCCCAGTCTCGATTAGCAGAGAACACAGCTCAGTTACCGTGGGAAGCCGCCAATTGCTGCGGCCGGCAAAGCGCTCACTATTGAGTTGCTGGACATAAGCCTGAGCCTCTTTCCAGGTCATGGGAAAATCTGAGCCATCCTGTTGCCAGAGCAAGCCGGTAACCCTATCAGTGACCGTGGTGTCACCGTGTTCTTTAAAATCATTGTCTACATAATGCCGGGGCCGCCACAGTTGATCGAGCTGGAACTCTTGGCGCGCCTGCCGTGGTCTGACCTTTATCGGCTGAGCTCTCAGGATTCGGGTTGAATCTGGCCTGTTCTTGTTTGTTGCCAGTCGAGGTGATGCTACAGAACAAATCTGCTCTTTTCTCTCCTGCCAATCAGCAGCGAGTTGCTCCAGCGCTTGCAGCATTTCCCCGCTGCTGGCAAACCGGTCTCGCCTCTCTGGGGCCACGGCTCTCGTTAAGAAACTGTCCCATTCCTCAGTGACATCGGGATGAAACTCACTGGCTCTTATTCTGGCCCCCACCGGGAACTTCCCCGTGAGCATTCGATGTAACATCACTCCCACCGAGTATATGTCTGCTTTCACATCCACTCCGTCCGGCTCCTGCTCTTGTTCCGGCGCAGCATAGCAGGGAGAACCTACCATCACATTGGGCGGGGGCTTCCAGACCTCTCCCCGCAGTTTGGAAAAAGCGAAATCGCTTATCTTGACGGTATCCTCATCTGTGACCAGTATGTTGAAGGGTTTGATGTCCCGATGTATGATTCCGGCCTGATGCAAGCGTCTGAGTCCTGCCAGAATTTGACGCAGGTAGTGTACGGTCTTGTCCAGCGTCAGCGCTCGGGAGGGATCTTCGATTTGGTAGGTTTCGCCGATGATGAGCCCCAGGCTGTTGCAGTAGTACTCCATGACCAGGAAGGGTCTTCCTTCGTCCTCGTCAAAATCCCATATGGATACAATATTGGGATGTCGCAAAGAGGCCATGGTCTTGGCTTCAGCGACGAAGCGTTTTTTGATCTCCTCCATGCCCAGTGAGCCGACTAAATGAGGATGAGGTGACAAGAGTTTCAGGGCCGCTATCTTGTCAAATCTCGGGAACCGCACCTTGTAAACAACGCTCATAGCCCCTTTACCGAGGAGACCACAAATCTCGTATTTCCCGATCTTTTTCATTGGTCATCTGCTGCCGCTGGCTCTGCCTCACCACAAACGGCGGGCATTAAACTCTGGAAAACCGAGCTCAAGGATCTTCTTTACGGTAACCGCAATATCATAGGCGACGTATCTGAGGTCAATGGTGTGACGAGATGAATCCCAGATCACATATTTTGCTCTATTGTTGCCATCTCGGGGTTGTCCCACGCTTCCTACATTGATGATGTACTTGTATCCATCTTCCAGACTCCGCAATCCTTGATGCAAAGGACCACGGCTGACCCTGCGGCCGTCAAAACTCACAATCTCCGGAATGTGGGTGTGACCGACAAAACACATTTCTTCTTGCATATCCGAAAACGCCTGAACGAATTCGCTCTGGGAGACGTCCAACAGATAGGTGGTGATTGATTCAGGGGGAAAGCCATGCACCAACCGGCATCCCTGAAAAACCATGGTTGACTTCAAGTCCCGGATGAACTCCAGGGTAGCCGCGGATAAAAGCTCTTGCGTGAGCAGGAGAGAACGTTGGGTCGGTGGATTGAACCAGCCTAGGTAGGATGTGTTCACCAACCCCAGTTCATGATTTCCCATGACAGAGGGGATGTTTTCCCGGCGGATCAGGCTTACCACTTCATCCGGCTCAGGACCGTAACCGATGCAATCACCCAGACATACCACCCCATCCACTTTGGATTTATCAATGTCGAGCAGTATTTGTTTGAACGCTTCTGAGTTACCGTGAATATCAGAGACAACTGCCAGTCTCATCGTTTCTGAATCTCTCTTCCAATAGAAAAGGCCTTGCCCAGGTATTGGCCCACACCGTGGTAGGCCCGGTTTTCCGGGGCAAAAAGAATCGGTTTTATCTTTTCAAGATCAGGAAGTTTGTCCTCGCCAAGCAGGGATTCGTCAACCTTGACGTCCATGATTTCACCAATGAATTGAGTGTGAAGACCGAGCTCGAAAGTATGAAGCAAGGTGCACTCAATAACAAAAGGAAATTCTTCCACATACGGTGCATTTACCAGCCCACTCTTAACTGGAGTGAGTCCGGTCGCTGCAAACTTATCCTCTTCTCTCCCAGAAACCATGCCGAAATAATCAGCCTCATTCACGTAATCTTCAGATGGTAAGCTGATGGTAAATGCTTTCTGCTCAACGATGCAACCGTAGCTGTAGGTTGCCTTCCGCAGCGAAACTGCAACACATGGAGGTACCGAGCAGGCTATTCCAGCCCACGAGGCAGTCATTACGTTCGGTTTTCCTTCGCTGTCGTACGTCCCCACAACAAAGACCGGTGTTGGATAAAGCATGGTTTTGGCACCAAGCGATTTCTTCATGAGCGATCTCCTTGCAAAGTGAGAGGTGTCAGGTGTCAGTGTTCAGGTTTCAGTGTTTTTTCTCCCTGACACCTGAAACCCGACACCTGAAACCTAGAGATTTAATGCTCTAAATCTACTGAGTAATTGTTTCTCCTTTGTATGGTTCGAAGTTTTTCATGAAAAGGTAAAAGAAACCCATCAATAGAAAATTTATCACCGCAGTTAGGTGAAAGCCGTTTGCAAAGCCTATTTTTTGAATTATACCACCCATGAGGGCAGAACTGAGCATCATCCCGAAATAGATGCAGGTATTGTAGCCACCCATGGCAAGCCCTCGAGAATCCTGGTCAACAACCTCGGCGATAAGCGCACCGACAGAGGTAAAGGCCAACCCCATACTAATGCCAAAAAGGGTCGCCGTTAAAAGGAATTGAACCACATTTTTCGATACCGCAAAACCAACCATTGCAGCAGAAAAACCAAGGAGTCCCAGAATCACCAGAGATCCGCGTCTGGCAACCCTGTCGCTCAGATAGCCGAAGGGAATTCGACAGAGGGCGTTCCATAACCCTTGCGCCGCAAAAACCAGTCCGATCTCAGCCACATTCAACCCCTGATTCTGAGCATGCAAAGGGAAGAAGGTTACAAACATCCCCAATCCAAAACAGCCCCCCAAGGTGACCAACCAGCAACCCACAAGAGGGCGATTGTGGAGGAGGTTCGCCGCGAGAGCAGATTCATTTTCTTTGGCCCCGGTGTCCAGAATGTGGCGAGCCCGGGGCAAATAGAAGAGAATCAGCCAGAAGGTGATAAAGATGATAATGCCTGAGATAAGAAATACCTGAAGAAACCCTGACTTTTCAGCCACGAACCCTCCCAACGCCGGGCCAAGACTCATGGAAGTGTAGAGGGCCGTGGTATACCATCCATAGGAACGCCCAAGGTGAGTGGCTGGAGAAATATCAGCGACCAGTGACATCATGGTTGGGCCAAAGGCAGCCAAACCAATGCCAAAAAAGAGATAAATCCAAACCATCTGCCACGGGGTTTTGCTGAAGTAGAGCAAGAATGATGTGGCTGAGAGAATGAGTGCGCCAAAACAGGCCAGTCGCTTGCGGCCTAGGCGGTCGGACATTATTCCCAAGGGAAAAGACAGTAAGGCCGCCATCAGTAAAAAGGCGGCATTGATGATTCCCACTAATACTGCATCGGCACCCAGCGATCGGGCATAAAGGGGTACCACAGGAAGTCGCATGTGCGACCCCAAAAAACCACCAAAGGCGACACCGCAACAAATCAACAGGAGAGTTGTATAGGATGGGATAGCTGATTTCTTGAAAGCAACGTTTGTCATTTTGACCGGATTAATGAAAGAGGCAATTGTGGCAGCATACGATAAAGGGTGCTGGAATACCAGGCTTATCTAGCCCGCATTATTCGTCAAACGGTGTCCCAACAGTGGGCAGAGTAATGCTAGGGTAATTGAGGGATAGAGGAAAGCAAGGATTCAGAAATTTGGTAAGCCTCTTCTATATCCTGACATCGCTCTTTGAATCATAGAAAATGTTGCCCGGTATTTGACCGGCCAAGAGCATGCGGTAAGAGTCAACCATAAAACCTGCGATTATTTGATTTGTCATGATAACAGACGGGTCGGGTCTGTACTTACAGGAAGCCCTTACCCTCTCGGGGGCATCAATGGTTCGCTTATCAACAATATCGTATAACCCTAACAATTCAGCCGGTGTTCTCTCATCTACTGCAGGGTTGTAGAAAAGAGCTTGACCCGCATCAACGTTTGTACCGCCGCTGATCATTATCTTATTTTCTT